>JALOOK010000535.1 GCA_025454445.1 Oscillatoria sp. Prado101
AGCAATAGCAATCCGCTGTCTCTGTCCCCCGGACAGCATTGAACCCCGCTCGCCCACCTTGGTGCTGTATCCTAAAGGCATGTCCTGAATAAAAACGTGCGCCTCCGCCAGTTTGGCCACCTCGGTGACTTGCTCCAGCGTGAATTCAGGCCGGTATAACGTAATATTCTCCAGAATAGTTCCTGAAAACAAAAAGCACTCTTGAGGCACCACGCCCATTTGCGAGCGCAGGGATTGCGGAGAAACCAGCCGGATATCGTGCCCGTCAATCTGGATGCGGCCCGAATCTGGGCGGTACAGCGCCTGCAGCAGGCTGACCAAGGTGCTCTTTCCCGAACCGCTGCGCCCGACAATGGCCACCGTCTGTCCCGGACGCGCCTCAAAAGAAATATTCTGTAACGTATTGCGCTCCTGCTGCGGGCTATAACTGAAGGTGACATTCTCGAACCGCACCTCCCCCCGCAACCGGGGCAAACTAAGCATTTGCTGTCCGGGAATCTCTTCGGGCTGCGTTTCAAAAACATCATTGAGCCGCTCCACCGAGATGGACACTTCTTGCATCTGATCCCAAAGATTCACCACCGCCAGCACGGGGCTGATCACTTTGCCAATCATCATGTTGAAGGCCACAAACTGGCCAATGGTGAGCTGGTCTTGAATTACCAGGCTCGCTCCATACCACAGCAACGCCGCACTCCCCAGACTATTAATAGAGCCGCCGGCTGCTTGCAGGAAGTTTGCCAGTTTTTGACCGCGAAACCTCGCATTCAGGGAGCTGGTAAATTGATGCTCCCAGCGCCAGCGGATTTCTCGCTCCGCAGCAGCCGCCTTGACGGTACTGACGCCGGTGAGCATTTCCACCAGCAAGGAGTTTTGACCGGCTTCTTCATTAAAAACGTCCCGCGACACCCGCCGCAGCAGGGGAGTCGCCACCAAAGTTAAGATGGCAATCGGGGGAATCAGAGCCAGCACCAGCACAGTCAATTGCCAGTTGTAGTAAGCCATCAGCCCCAGATAAGCCGCCCCCATCAGCATGTCCAGCCAAGCCAGGACGACTTGGCGAGTCAGAAATTGCTGGATTTTCTGGTTTTCCTGAACGCGGGTGATGATATCTCCCACCCGGCGGGATTCAAAAAACTTCAGGGGTAGAGTCAGGGTGTGGCTGATAAAGCCGCTAATTAGGGTGAGGTCAAAGCGGTTGGAGAAATAGTCCAGCAGGTACTGTCGGGTGGCGGTTAAGCCGGTGCTCCACACCCCAAACAGCACCAGCCCCAGGGCAAACACGTTCAAGCTGGTCAAGCTTTTGCTCACCACTACTTTGTCGAGAATGATTTGGGTGAACAGCGGGGTGACGACGCCAAACGCCTGGATCAGCAGGGAGGCAACTATAATTTGCCCGATCAGAGTGCGGTAGGGCGCAAGGGCGCTGGCAAACCGGCTCAGGGAGATTTTCTGAGATTCCGCCTCTTGCAGGCGATCTGTGGGATCGAGCAGCAGCGCGTACCCGCTCCACTTGGCCACAAACTCTTGCCGCGAGATGGAGCGCCTGCCTATTGCTGGGTCGGCAATCAGGATGCGATCTCCCTTGCAGCGGTAGACAACGATATAGTGAATTCCCTCCCAGTGCGCGATCCAGGGGTTTTTCCGGTTTTCTAGCTTGTTCAGGGAAGCTCGCACCGGCACAGCGTGGAATCCCAAGCTTTCCGCAGCTTTGGCCAGCCCGCCGGTGAGGGACGCCCCCGACCGGCCCACACCGGCAAGCTCGCGCAGGTAGTTGAGGGTAAACCGCTTTCCCCAATACTGGCTGATCATGGCCAGACAAGCCGCACCGCAATCGGATGAGCTCTGCTGCTCAATAAAGGGATATCTCGACAGAAAATCCAGGAAACGCCGGCTAGCCGGTTTGGGAAAGGCGACAGGGGGCGGTTGGACGCTCTCTTTTGCTCTCTCTTGTTTGTCTTGCTCTCCTGTGTCCGCACCGGCGGCGGGGGACAGATGTCCTGATTCCTTGACAACTGACAGGTGCCGTCTGGGGGCGGGTGCCGGTTGCCGGTTGCCATTGCCGCTCTCTTCTGGCAATCTAAAATGTGCCGGTGCGATGGAGCGGGCTTGCTCCCAGTGTTCCACCGGCAGCTGATAGACTAGCAAGTCAGTCTCCGCCACCCAGGAAGCCGGTGTGGAGTCTGGATAGCCCCAGCTCGTCCCGATCTCTGGTGGTTGGGACTGTTCCCCCTGGTGCGAGATTTGCCCGCCGGCAAGCCAAAACCTCCCTTTTTCGGCAGGAGTCCGCGCTCCCACGGATTCGCCGGCGGCTACCCGCAGTTGCGTCAAGTAAGGTAGCAGTTCCTCCAGCTGCAGGCTGGAGCAGCGGCGCAATTCTGTGAGAGTTTTGAAAAATATCAGCCCCTGTCGCTTGCTGGCAATGGAGTACAGGTGGTTTTGCAGATTTGGCAGTCGCTGCAAATACTGCTGGAGTTTGCCGGTGGGAATGCGAGCCATTGAACCGGCACTGGCTGCTACGGCGCGGTAAGGCAGGGAATGGTGGCAGAATAGAGAGTCCGCGCCAAAAGTATCGCCCGCTTCCAGCACCAAGGCTGACACCTCTTGCTGTCTTTCCGCATCAAAGACAACCAGCCGCACCCGCCCAGAACAAACGATATAAAAATCACTTTTAATATGTTGAGATTGAGTGTTTTTACCTGAGGGGTCTGACCCCACATTACTGAACTCGTCCCCTAACTGGAAACTAAGCGCTTCAAATGCAAGGCTTAGTTCTGAAGCCATCCTGACATCGCTCTGACTAGCTGTCAAAAGCTGGGCGACAGCAAGCCAGCCCACTGAGGCGGCTGGTTCCGCACCTTCGTGACTCCCTGAGATCCCTTTCATAGCACCCGTTTTACTCGCATCACACCTTCAGCTTTTTTGCAATTTTCCCGACTGTTTGTTTAGGCGCAACTCAGTTGCGTGCATTCTGGCAAATGGCTGGCTACCTCCCAGGGGAAACCCGCCGCGATTGTAAATTGTTGTGAGATTGGCCAAAAGCGCGTCTCTCTGGCTTGGGGAAAGCCGATTTCACCCGGGGACAGGTTCCTGGCGCTTTCGCTTCTGTTCCCATCCTCTTCTATTTAAAATTGAGTAATTTAGTCGGTCTGTGATTTCGGTCACTTGAAGCTGTGATTTTTTGCTGTTCATCGTCACTGTCAAATAAGTAAATTCTTGTAAAAGAACACTTAACAAATGTTAATT
>JALOOK010000115.1 GCA_025454445.1 Oscillatoria sp. Prado101
CCGGTTTCTCCGCCCCCTAGAAACCACCCAGAAACCGGATTTCTGCGACAAAATTTGCATGTTAACCAAGAGATTAATTCAGACACCCGGTTTCTTAGCCCCCAGGTTTCTACACCCGCAGCGACGCCAAACCCAAATAGCGCACACCCACCGGCGACACCTCAAACCGGCACGGCAAAACCCCCACCCCCAAAGCGATCGCATCCCGCAACAGCTTCCCATAAACCGGATCGGCAATATCCCCCGGCGCAAACTCAGCGCAATCCCCCCGATTAATAAAAAACAGTGCGATCGCCCTTCCCCCGCCCCGCACAACCTCCATCAATTCCCGCAAATGCTTCTGTCCGCGCTCCGTCACCGTATCCGGGAAAAGAGCCACCCTACCTTTCGCCCAAGTCGTATTCTTCACCTCCAGATAAGTATCACAAATCCCACGTCCTGTCAACAAAAAATCGACCCGACTTTTTTTATCCCGACCATACACCACCTCAGCCTGTATCCGCTCATACTCCCCCAACGCTGGAAACAGATATTGAGCCAAACCAAGCTCAACCACCCGATTCGGCAAACCCGTATTAATCCCCACCCAAGTCGGCTGATTATCCCTCACCTCCACCAACTGCCAGCTATAAGCCAACTTCCGCTTGGGATCGTTATGATGAGACACCCACACCCGACTCCCAGGCGCACAAACCCCCAACATCGGGCCGGTATTGGCGCAGTGCGCAGTAATCTTCTCCCCCGTATCCAGCTCAATATCGCAAAAAAACCGCTTGTAGCGCCTAACCAAAATACCAGACAGCAGTGGCGGGTACTTATAAACAAAATCCGTCATTACCATTCAACAGTGAGGGTAGCTTTTATGTGGGCAAAATTCAACGTAAAATGCGCTTGACCCCACCCCCCAACCCCATCCCCGTTGACGGGGAGGGGGAGCACGACCGGCTCGACGCCGCCTGCGGCTGGGAGTGGTACAGGCGGAGTGCCTGTCCCAAAAACCGGCAAAAGGCAGGGTGTAGAGTTTCTGGTTAAGTTTATTTAAGCTCACCTACATATTGTTAACCATTTGTGTCTCAAGCCAAAAAACCCACTCGCTCCCTAGCCGGCATCGCCGGCATCGTAGCAGCAGCCACCCTAATCAGCAAAATCTTTGGCCTAGTGCGCCAGCAAGCGATCGCCGCCGCCTTCGGAGTCGGTGCTGCAGCTGACGCCTACAACTACGCCTACGTCATCCCCGGCTTCCTGTTCGTCCTCCTCGGCGGCATCAATGGCCCATTCCACAGCGCCATCGTCAGCGTCCTCGCCAAGCGCAAACAAGAAGAAGCCGCCCCCCTCGTCGAAACCATCACCACCCTCGTCGGCGGAATCCTCCTCTTGGTCACCATCGCCCTGATCATCTTCGCCGAACCCCTCACCGACGTAGTAGCCCCCGGCTTAAGCAAAACACCCGCCGGCGAAACCATTCGCCAGATCGCCATCCAGCAATTTCGCATCATGGCCCCGATGGCCCTGCTCGCCGGCCTAATTGGCATCGGCTTCGGCACCCTCAACGCCGCCGATCAATACTGGCTCCCCTCCATCAGCCCCCTCTTCTCCAGCGCCGCCGTCATTGGCGGACTGGCCATCCTCACCATCCAGCTTGGCCCCAAAATTACCGAACCCAAATACGCCATGCTGGGAGGTCTAGTCCTAGCCTGGGGAACCCTAGCCGGCGCAATCCTCCAGTGGGCCATACAGGTCGGTGCCCAGTGGCGTGCCGGCTTGGGCACCCTGCGCCTGCGCTTTGACTTCCAGCAGCCCGGAGTCCGCGAAGTCCTCAACGTCCTCGGGCCCGCAACCTTCTCCTCCGGCATGCTGCAAATCAACGTCTACACCGACTTGTGGTTTGCCTCCTTCATCCCCCAAGCCGCCGCCGCCCTTGGTTACGCCGGCTTGCTCGTGCAAACCCCCCTCGGCATCATCTCCAACGTCCTCCTCGTCCCCCTGCTGCCCATCTTTTCCCGGCTAGCCGACCCCAAAGACTGGCCCGAACTCAAAATGCGGATTCGCCAGGGCTTGATCCTCACCGGCATCACCATGCTCCCCCTCAGCGCCCTCATGATCGTTCTAGCATTCCCCATAGTGCGAGTCATTTACGAGCGCTACGCCTTCAACAAAGACGCATCCAACTTCGTCGCCGCCGTCCTGATCGCCTACGCCCTCGGCATGTTTTTCTATCTCGGGCGCGACGTACTCGTGCGCGTCTTTTACGCCCTCGGCGATGGCGAAACCCCCTTTCGCGTCAGCGTCGTCAACATCTTCCTCAACGCCGTACTCGATTACCTGTTCGTTGGGCCATTCGGCGCACCCGGCCTAGTCCTGGCCACAGTCAGCGTCAACCTGATCTCAACAATCGCCTTCTTAATACTGCTCGACCGCAAACTCAACGGCTTGCAGTGGCACACCTGGGGCTGGCCAATCCTCGGCTTAACCGGCGGCAGCGTCCTTGCCGGTGTGGCCTGCTGGGGCGCACTCTTGGCAGCACAGAACTTAATGGGCACCGAAGGACTGGTGATTCAGCTCATACAACTCAGTCTCGCCAGTCTTGCCGGTTTAGGCGTCTTCGCCCTGATCGCCACCCAGCTGAAACTGCCAGAAATTGACATCTTCCTCTCCCGCCTGCGCCAGAAGTTTGCCAGATAAGCTGTTACGCTTTTAATCTGCATACGGTCGAAAGGAGGCAGAGCCTTCAGGACACCGTTCACTGACTGTAGGGGCGGGCCCACGGAGACCGCCCCGCAACGGGGGCATAGAGATAAATAGTGCAAATTAACTGCGCCATAAAAGAGCGCCAAAGGCCAGTGGGGAATGGGGACTCAACAATCCCCAAATCCCCCAATCCAGGCTTCAAACAAAATTAACCCAGCTGGCGCTGGCACTCCTCCAAAATATCCATCAGCTGAACCTGACACTGCACCGGCAGCAAATCCGCCAGAGGGACTTCCCGCCTACCGCCGCCCAGTTTGACCGGCATGCCTTGCAGCACCTCCAGCACCCGATCTTCTTCCAGATTGCCACCCGCCAGCAGCGGGTAAAGCTGTTCCGCGAGAGACCTGTGCAGGTGGGCCTCTCTCAGATACAGATGCCACTTTGCGATATCAATATAGATGTTTTCGCCAATTTCAGCGGCTAAGGTTTCGATTGCTTCTGCGGTATTTCGTGTCACCATAAAACTTCACACTGACTCAAAAGAAAGTCGAGATCGTCACCTGAGTATTCGCCCTTATTCTAATCCAAGTTGCTACCTACAAGCCTAAGCATCCAGATCCCCCCAAACCCCCCTTAAAAAGGGGGGCTTTGAGGATGTCCCCCCCCTTTTTAAGGGGGGGCTAGGGGGGGATCTCGTCTGACTCACTTGTAAGTAGCAACTTGAGTTATTCTAGAATTTCTCCCCCTTGTTTGCCTTTAGGGCGCTGCCGCCCCAGGGATTAAATTCTTAAAGTTGCCCTGGCCCTGGTAGCCTGACAGATCGCCCAGTTTTTGCAGCGGATACACTCCCGGATACTGCTGGCCCTTGATTTCCCAGGTTGGGTAGCCTTTGATTTTCGCGTCCGCGCACAGCTGGGGACGGGCGTTCTTGCCGTTGCGGTCGCACTCCACATAATCCAGAATCTCAAACCCTTCTTTGCCGAACAGCTGCTTTTGGTCGTGGCAGTGGCCGCACCAGTAAGCCCCGTACATCTTAGCGCCTATCTGTCTGAGGTGACGCGCTAAAGCAATTTCTGCCTCACCCGAGGTCGTGGTAATCGGCTGGCCAACTTGTCCCGGCGCACTGGCAGCCGTGGTCGCTCCCGCAGTTGCCACCGGCGCTTTAGCGCTGGCGTACAGACCCAAAGTGCCAATCAGCGTTACCATGCCGACAATCAGGCCGTTAAAAAACAGCTGACCCATATCCTCCCATTCCCGACCTGTCAAAGTCAGGACAAACATGGACAGCGAGAACACAGCCGAGGCCATGCAGTAGGGACAGAACGCCTTAATTTCAAAAGCCTGCAGGTAAAACAAGTAGCTGCTGAAAATCGCCATTGCCGTCCCACCGGCAAACAGCAGCGGCCAAGTTTGTTTTTCCAGCTTAGAGCGGAGTTCCTTCTGATTTACTGGGTTAATTGCCAGAGGAGCAGCTGCCAGCACCCCCATGCCGGTGTATGCCAAAAAACCGAACAGAGTTAGGGGCAAACCGAATATTTTCCCGTAGGAGCTAGAAAGCACCTGCACGCAGCCGCTAGTGGGGCAAACAGCTTCGGCGCTGCCGGTCAACTCGACCACCGTCAGAAAGGCCGTTTCCACGGCACCGGCTGCTGCTATGGCGGCGATCAGCAGGCGGGAGAAGCGATGAATCCAGGGGGTTTGGCGTCGGCGAACCATATCAATTTTATTAGTTTAGATTTTAGATTCTAGATTTTAGACACTCCTTTCTGGGTTGTCCTCTCTCTGCTGTCAAGTGTTCCCACAACCGTGCAAAATCCGGGCAGACAAAATCCACCTCACAAGCGGCGACATTGATCTGTCTTGTCCCCCCTCTCCGAACAGCGGAGAGGGGGTTAGGGGGTGAGGTTAGTTGGCTCAAACGGGTGAGTTTAGTTGCGGACAGCCTCCAGGGAACTGTCACTGGCCATTGATTGGGGCTGAGTCTTTGCCGCCAAACAGCGGCGCGTAGCTTCCACGAACTGGCTGACCCGAATCGGATCGATTGGCTGCTCAATGCGCCCGTGCCGCTTCAGGGAACTGGAGACAATCACCCCGTCAGCTGCCCCGATCAGCGTCGAGATATTTTCCCAGGTGGCACCGCTGCCGATGAACACCGGCGTGCCACCGGCTGCTGCTTTAGCCAGTTCCAGGTCTTCGAGAGTCGGAGGGCTGCCCGTGGCCCAGCCGGAGAGAATCACCCCATCTGCCAAACCGCGCTGAATTGTCTCTTGCACTGCTGTGGTGAGATTGGGGCTACCCAGGGGGCGAGCGTGCTTGACCAGCACGTCTGCCAGTATTTTGACATCGCTGCCGAGTTCGCGCCGGTAGCGCAGCAACTCGTGAGCTTGTCCTTCAATTAACCCCTGGTCTGTGGCCATGACGCCGGTGAGGACATTGACGCGGATGAATTTAGCCCCCACACAGGAGGCTATGGCCAAACCGCTGTGGGCGTCGTTGCGCAGCACGTTGATTCCCACCGGCAGCGTCAGCAAGTCCATCAGCTGGTGGACAATCAGCGTCATAGAGCTGACCACAGCTGGATCGACTTGCCCCTTGGTAAACGGGGCGTCGAAAAAGTTTTCAACGATAATGCCGTTTACCCCACCGGATGCCAGGGCTGTTGCTTCTTGTGCCGCTCGCTCCACAACCGCTCTCAGGCTGCCCCCCCAGCGGGGAGAAGTCGGCAGAGGCAGTAAATGCACGACGCCAATAATCGGATTCGCTGTTTTGAATATCTGAATTAAGTCCACGAGTTTACTATTCGGACTCGCCATTGACACTCCCACCTCCAGAAGAGGCGGGATTTTTCAAGCTTTAGGCTTGGATGTGCAGTTGCAGACTTCACTGCTCTGCCTTCCTGGCACACCACGCAGCCGACAGTGGGCCGCAGTGCTGTTTCCAGGCTGCTGCTGGTTGAGTGGTGAGCGTCACCTCTATTTTAACTGTAGAGGGTTCCCGGAACTCCCACATAAGGCCACCGCCATTCATTCCTGGTTTGGGCTGGCTTTCTTGGGGATAATTCTGTCAAGTCACTCAACAGATTACAAGCAGTGGCACGCCGATAGCAGTCTGTCTCTCCTTTACAGGTGATATGATGCCACTTGTACTTTACTATATTTCAATCCCTGATAGGGATTCACACAAAAGAACTGCTCACCCTCTCTCAAAATAGGACAGTCCCAGACAGCGGCTGCACTCCACGCCGCATCAAAACCGCTATAACTGACCATCAGCCGCAAGCGGGCGAGTTGGACTTTTTAACGCTGCCACCAGCGCGGGCGATTTTCAGGGCGGTCTGTTGGCTCTCGGCACTTTGGCCCCAACTGATAAGTGCCCCCTGACTCGCTCCCTTGGGAAATTTTTGGCTATAGCTGGAGCCACTTAGATTAGGACACGCTCGTTGGAGGCAACGCCTGTCCTGCGCTTTATATCCGGGACAGGCGCTCTGGCCTGTCCTACGTCCGTGCCCTAAATGGCTACTGTTATAATTACGCTTAAATAATTTAATTATATAAATCTGGGGTTATGGGTATCGCGCTTTGCCTGTAAACCCTATAAGTCACGCTCCTATGAAATTTGCGATGATAGTTCTTGCGGTAATAGCTGGATTGGTGCTGGCGCTAGAGGCCGGCTTGCGGCTGTTGGCGGGCTTTGGCAATCCCCTGATTTACATTGCGGATCAGCAAATTGGCTATCTGCTAGCGCCTTCCCAGCGCACTCGCCGGTTTGGCAACCGCATAGAGATCAATGAGTATTCTATGCGCAGCCCTGCAGTTGCTCCCACTGCACCGGCACTGCGAGTCCTGCTGCTGGGGGATTCTGTGGCCAATGGGGGCTGGTGGACAGACCAAGGGGATACGATTTCAGCAATTTTAGTCCGCCAGCTGAGTTTGGTGGCGGCTTCAGGGGGAAAAGTTCCCCCAAGCGCCAGCCCCAATGTGGAAGTCCTCAACGCTTCCGCCAACTCTTGGGGGCCGAGGAATGAATTGGCCTATTTGCAGCGGTTTGGCACCTTTGAGGCGCGGGCGGTGGTGCTGCTGATCAATACGGATGACCTGTTCGCCACCGCGCCCACTTCGCTGCCGGTGGGGCGAGATCGCAACTACCCTGACCGCAAACCGCCCTCAGCCCTGGCAGAGGTGCTCAGCCGCTATCTCCTGCCTGGAGAGCCGGTGCCAGAGGAATTAAAGGCGGTACAGGCAGAAGGGGGAGATCGCGTCGGTGGCAATTTGCAGGCGATCCGGCAAATTCAGGAAATTGCTCTTGACAAAAATAGCCATTTTATGCTATTGATGACGCCTTTATTGCGGGAAATCGGCAATCCTGGCCCTCGTGACTACGAACTGCAGGCTCGCCGGCGTCTGGCGGAGTTTGCTGAGAAGCAGGGAATTACCTATATTGATTTTCTGCCCCTTTTCAACGCTGAAAAGCAGCCAGAAACCCTGTACCGCGACCACATTCACCTCAGCCCCACCGGCAATCACTTTGTCAGTCAAGCCCTCAGCGCTGCTCTGGCGCAGCAGTTACTGGCCACAGAGGGCCAATGAGTTTTATCCGTTTTATGAGTAGAAATAGGTGCGTTCCCCAGGGCGGAACGCACCCTAATTCTTGAAAAAAAAATAAATTATTAAAACGGAAATTGTCTGAGGGTTGCCTGCGAAATCAAGCGACGGGGAGCGTGGGAGGATTCAAGAGACTGCGCTCCCAGTCCGGGTGATACCAGACTTGCCCATCAATGGCCATCTGCTCGATGGCACTGGCCAAACGCAGGGCTTTGAGAGCCTGCTCTCCGCCGACGGAAGGTTTATTGCCACCGCGCACGCAACTGACAAAGTGCTCTAACTCGGCGTGCAGCGGCTCAATGTTGCTGGTGTACACTTTTTCGATCAGACCGTCCTGCCGGTAAAGCACTTGGCCATAATCGGTCATGTAGTTGGCAGTCGTTTGCCGGTGAATCAAGATTTCATTGTTAAGAAAATCCGCCTCCGTCAAAGAGTTTTTGCAATGGGCGACAATTCGGCGCTGTTTGCGATGCGTTACCTTACTGGCTGTAAGAGTGGCGACAATGCCATTGGCTAAGCCCAGGGTAGCGGTAACATAATCTAAATAACCAGATCCGGAAGCGCGGCTGCCGCTGGCTGTGAGCTTGACCACTGGCGACCCGGCTAATTCCAGCAGCAAGTCAATATCATGGATCATCAGATCCAAAACCACAGACACGTCGTTGGCTCTGCTGGAGTAAGGACTCATGCGATGCGCTTCCAAAGCCAGCAACTCCTCAGTCTTCAGCACCTTGCTGAGTTCCTGGAAAGCTGGGTTGAAGCGTTCAATGTGACCAACTTGCAGGATGCAGCCGGTTTCGGCTGCCGCATTCACCAGGGATTCTGCTTCGGCAATACTGGCAGCTATCGGCTTTTCGATTAATACGTGCACGCCGGCTTGCAGGCAAGCCATCCCGACTGCGTGATGCAGTTTAGTGGGAACAGCAATGCAAACAGCATCCACATGAGGGAGCAAATCCCGATAATCTTCAAAAAAGCGAATCCGATACTTGCTGGCAGTGTTTAAACCGCGTTCGACATTAATATCGGCTACACCCACTAAATCGACATCTTTTAACAAGCTCAGAACTCGGGTGTGATGCTGTCCCATGTTGCCAACCCCAATCACCCCAATGCGGATGGGTTCAGGTTGGGGTCGCGGCACATAAGCGTTTGAACATCTCACTGACATGCGATCTGGCACTTCTAGATTCTCCTCCACCACCACAAGGCTGACGCCACTTGACAGCCTGACGCCGCCTTAAACCATCCAGATACTATCACAGCCATTCTATTTGTAAAGAATAACTAAGTGACTGTCCCGATTCTGGCAGTCAGGGGCGGGCGGGCCAGACTTCCAGAGCCATCTGGCTGGGGGACTGCCGGTGGCAGGACTGAAACCGGCAGCCCCCCCCGCAACCGCTGCTGGACAGCGATCTGCGGCAGTGTGGCCCTGACCGGCACCTAGAGGCGCGACGGGTTGGAGGGTGCCGGCACTACAGGGTTGCTGCTGCCCTCTTTGAGCTTGTAACAGGGCTTGCAGGGGGTCTGGCTCTGATAAGGGCACTCCAAATGACCGCCCAGGCGGACAATGAAATCGTCAAAGTCTCTTTCTTCGAGCGTCTTGACTATCCCCGTATCGTCCCAGCGGATCGCCGTACCGCCCTGAGACAGACCGCTCATACCACCTTCAAAGAGCGTCTGCTGCCGGCGGTTTAGGTTTTGAAAATCCGTCGAGTAGAGGATGCCCGCCGGCTTGCCCTTGTAGGTTGATTCTAAATAGAAGCTGTACCTAGTCTTGGCCTTAAACTCGAACTCAGCCAGTGGCTGGGGCACGGCGTTGCCTGGAGTGCCGCGAAAATCATTCTGCCTGCTTGTGTCGGTGTCGTCTATAAAATCCGAGGGGCGGTTGGGATCTTGCGCGGCGTCAGAGGGTTTAACCTCGACAAGCAGGGGTGTCTTCTCACCTGTATCTAAGTTGATCACCCCAAAACTTGACTGAAATGCTCCATTCGATTCAATAAATTCAAACTCGACAATCGTATCAACATCAAACTGAATGCCGCTATTACCAAAAATGTCCTCCGCTTGAGCCGCTGTTGAGAATGTGCTGACCATCCCACCGGCTAGGGATCCTATAATAGCAGGCAATATGCTATAATTGTTTATTGCTCTGTTGCGCCTCATAGTGCTATCTCTTTGTTTATCCTCACTGAGACATAGTTCTGATAGAGGCACCCATAATCCATAGAATCAAGTAATTATACACCCTGATTTTATTGCGCATATATATGCCAAATAAATGGAAGTATTGCCTTTACCAAATCCTGTTACTGTAGGCTTTTAGATATTCTGCGCAAACCGTGTCCACTCGATTCAAAAAGGTGCGGGCTTCTTCCAGCAATCGATTCAGGCGCTCGCAGTCGGGACTGACACAAACGGTGTTGGGGTCGCCGGGGCCTCGGGCGAACCGGCGGCGATCCGGCGGGGTGTTATTACAGGAACAAGCTAAATAAGCGTCTTCTATTTCGTCGGCAAGTCGTCTGGCTGTACTGATAATTTCGGGGTCAATTCCGCCGCCTCTATCGATTAAGATAATCAGAATGTTCCAGATGTTTGTTCCCTGAAGGTCGGACTGCTGGCCCG
>JALOOK010000536.1 GCA_025454445.1 Oscillatoria sp. Prado101
AACAAGGAACAAGGAACAAAGAACAAGAAAAAGGGAAAATCCAGAGTCTTTTTCTTTTACCTTTTCCTTTTTTATTTCGGCCCTGTTATACGCAAGTGAGATAAATAGTATTATTGCGACAAACGAAAACCATAAATGTGCGGGGGAATCCATGCATCCAAAATATAAAATCCAAAAGAAGTCTTAATTATGGCTACGCCCACTTGGACTCGCCGCCACGTTCTTTCCCTCGATGACTTTAGTGCGGAGGAATACAACATCGTGCTGCAGACGGCAAGCAGCTTTCGGGAAGTCCTCTCCCGGCGGCTGAAGAAAGTGCCGGCACTCCAGGGCCTGTTGGTGGCGAATTTGTTTTTTGAACCCTCCACCCGCACCCGCAGCAGTTTTGAGCTGGCGGCGAAGCGCCTGTCCGCCGATACGCTGAATTTCGCACCGGCAACCTCTTCCCTAACTAAAGGGGAAACCATCCTGGATACGGCTAAGACCTATGTGGCGATGGGAACCGACATGATGGTGATCCGCCACCAGCAAGCCGGTGTGCCGCAAGCGATAGCAATGGAGATGGATCGCCTGGAGGCGCGAGTTGGCATCCTCAATGCCGGTGATGGCCAGCACGAACACCCCTCGCAAGCGCTGCTCGACCTGTTTACCATTTGCTCGATCCTAGATCCAGACCGGCCCGCACTCGACCTCTTGAAAGGCAAAAAAATCGCTATTGTCGGCGATATCCTGCACTCACGAGTGGCTAGGTCGAATATTTGGAGCTTGACGGCCAGCGGTGCTCAGGTGCATCTGGCGGGCCCACCGACACTGTGCCCGATGCTGTTTGCCGAAATGGGTGCCGACAGACCGGGCCCGCTGTTCCTCCACTGGACAGTCGAGCCGGCGCTGCA
Organism: Oscillatoria sp. Prado101; assembly: GCA_025454445.1. Lineage (GTDB taxonomy): Bacteria > Cyanobacteriota > Cyanobacteriia > Cyanobacteriales > Oscillatoriaceae > Oscillatoria. The sequence goes on from JALOOK010000536.1 coordinate 894, forward strand.
AGATGCCGACTTTGTGATCACCTTGCGCCTGCAAAAAGAGCGAATGGAGCAGAACCTGCTGCCCAGTTTGCGGGAGTACCACCAGCTGTTTGGCATTACCCGCGCTCGTTTGAAGCTCTGCAAGCCAGATGTTAAGGTCTTGCACCCCGGGCCGGTCAACCGTGGCGTAGAGATCGCTTCTGACTTGATGGACGACCCTGAATTTAGCTTAATTTCCCAGCAAGTCACCAGCGGCGTCGCTGTCCGCATGGCCCTGCTGTACCTGATGGGCGGCGGCAAGATTTAGATTGGTTTGTTTTTCTTTGTTTCAATCCCATTTCCAGGATTCAGCTGACAGAAAGACTTCCCCCGCTCCCCCAAATTTATTATAATAGCAAAGAGTGATGAATATTGCAACCACAATTCCTTTCAACCCTCCCAGTCAGGGACAAGGCAAAGATAGTTTTGCGATCACCTTTGCTCCCCTGTCCCTGGAAGAAGTCTACGCGCTGGCCGACGATCCGGGCAACGGAGCCGTGGTGCTGATCAGCGGGACAGTTCGCAACCAAACCGGCGGCAAGCCGGTGGTGGCGCTGGAGTATCAAGCCTACGAACCGATGGCGCTGCGGGTGTTCAGTCAAATCGCAGGCGATATCCGCCGCCAGTGGCCAGATGTGAATCGCGTCGCCATTCACCACCGCACAGGTCGCCTGCAGGTGGGTGAAATCAGCGTCCTGGTGGCCGTGGGCTGCCCCCACCGGGATGAGGCTTTTTCAGCGTGCCAGTATGCGATTGACACCCTCAAGCACAACGCCCCGATCTGGAAAAAAGAACATGCTCCCGACGGATCGGGCAGTTGGGTGAGTATCGGAGCCTGCTTGGAAGCAGGAGCTGCGAACTGCTAGAATCAAATTATTATTTTTTAGGCGCTGCAAAAGCAGGCAGGATAGGGCTAGAGCACCGGGAGATCCCGTTTGCTGCCCGATCCGTGTCGGGGCGGGCCCACAAAGAAAAAAGCAGACCAGCCCAAATCTAGGGTGAGCCCGCCAGGAAGAGCCGACTTTTACCCGTCGGGAACTTTTCTCAAATAGCAGCGTCATCAATGGTGGAATGTTAAAAAGGCAATTCCGCCAATGAGTCAGTCTCTTCCTTTATCTTGGTCAAAGACCGGTGAGGCAGCGTTCCATCAAGTGCCAGTCCCAGCAGAAAAACTTTCTAACTACGACTTGGTTGTGCGGTGTCAAGAGGGGCTGAACCCCGACCGGGCTGCATTCGCTGAATTGTTGCGCCGGTATCAGTCCCATATAGAAAAAGTTTTGTACCACCTGGCACCTGACTGGCAGGACCGGGCGGATTTGGCTCAGGAAGTGTGGATTCGGGTGTACCGCAACATCAAGCGGTTGAACGATCCAGTAAAGTTCCGGGGCTGGTTGAGCCGCATTGCGACCAACTTGTTCTATGACGAGTTGCGCAAGCGCAAACGGGTTCGCGATCCGCTGTCTCTAGACGCCCCCCGACTGGTGGAGGACGGAGAGATGGATTGGGAAATTGCCTCGGACGATCCAGGACCAGAAGAAAATCTGACCACCGCAGAGTTTTACGACCGGCTCCGGGAAGCGATAGCTGACCTGCCGGAGGTGTTCCGCACGACAATAGTGCTCAGAGAAATTGAAGGGATGGCCTACGAGGAGATTGCGGAAATCACTGGCGTCTCCCTGGGAACCGTAAAGTCTAGAATTGCTAGAGCCCGCCAGCGCCTGCAATTCCAACTGCAAAACTATTTGGAGGGGCGGTAGTCTGGACAGGCAAAGGGGGCTGGGTTGAAGGTGGCTTGCGCACAGGAGACTGGAGCGCACGCGGAAACCGTCCTCTCGCTAGTAAAGTAAATTTTAAAGATCAATCCGGGTGCTTTACCCATTTTGAGTTGGTGGTGGTGTTCCAATGACCCCTAACTTTGAGTTCTATGACGATTCCAGACAGCATTTCCAGGGGGATTCTCCCGCAGGAAACAGCGGCAGTCACCCCGACCGTAAAGATGCTGTCAACGGGCTAAAAGAAGAACGCTTTGAATTGCTTAGCGCCTACCTCGACGGGGAGGTGACAGCCGCAGAGCGCCTGCAAGTGGAGGAGTGGCTCTCAAGCGAGCCGGCGATCAAGCGCTGGCACGCCCAACTGCTGAATCTGCGCCACGGGATAGGGAGAATGCCGGCACCAGCTCAGCCGCAATCGGTGGAGCAAACCCTGGAACTTGTGTTCGCCAAACTGGACAGTCAAGCCCCAGCCAGCGCAGCGCAGCCGGTCGCTCTCGACCGGTTTGAATTGGTGAGCGCCTATCTGGACGGGGAGGTGACAGCAGCAGAACGCAG
>JALOOK010000537.1 GCA_025454445.1 Oscillatoria sp. Prado101
ATGGCCACACTACAGCAGCAAAAAATTCGCATTCGCCTGAAAGCTTATGACCGCCGCATCCTTGACGCCTCCTGCGAAAAAATCGTAGACACGGCCAATCGGACAAACGCCACAGCCATTGGTCCGATACCCCTGCCTACCCGCCGCCGCATTTATTGCTTGCTTCGCTCCCCTCACGTCGATAAGGATTCTCGGGAGCATTTTGAAACTCGCACCCACCGCCGCATTATCGATATTTACCAACCTTCTTCCAAAACCATTGACGCCTTGATGAAGCTTGACCTGCCTGCCGGTGTGGATATTGAAGTCAAGCTGTAACAGCGTTGTGCTTGTGTGCCGGCCCAGTCTGCCGGTTAAATAATTTTACATCTAATTTGCATCTGGGCGCTGCTATTGCAAGCCATTGGGCTTTTTAAAGTAGTAATTTTGCAGATGCTGCATAGCTTACATTTGCAAATTTAATGTATTTGCCCTGGCGTGGGTCCGACATTTGAGCCCTTTAGAGCGAGATCTAAAGGGCTTTGTCGTTGGAATTCGACCTGGAAAATCGGCTAAAGTAGAAGCAGAAGCGAAATTACTTAGTTGACTGAGGGACAATGGCATCCGCATCCTCGATCGCTGTTCGAGAACTCCCCCTATTTCCCTTGCCGGAAGTGGTTCTCTTTCCAGGCAGACCCCTCCCCCTGCACATCTTTGAATATCGCTACCGGATCATGATGAACACGATTCTGGAAACGGATCGCAGGTTTGGGGTTCTCATGGTCGATCCCGTCCAAGGTCAAATTGCCACAGTTGGATGCTGCGCCGAAATCCTGCAGTTTCAGCGCCTCCCTGACGACCGCATGAAAATCTGGACACTTGGCCAGCAAAGGTTTCGCGTCCTGGAGTATGTGCGCGAAAAACCCTATCGCGTAGGCTTAGTTGAGTGGCTCGAAGACCAGCCACCGGCCAAGGACTTAAGATCCCTAGCTGCAGAAGTAGAAGAACTCCTCCGCGATGTGGTGCGTCTCTCCGCTAAACTGATGGATCAGAAAATTGAACTGCCGGAAGACATCCCCAACCTTCCCAGAGAGCTGTCCTACTGGGTGGCCAGCAACCTTTACGGCGTGCCCAAGGAACAGCAAGACCTTCTGGAAATGCAAGACACTACCGCCCGCCTGGAACGAGAGGCAGAAATTCTCACCTCCACCCGCAATCACCTGGCCGCTCGCACTGTTCTCAAGGATACTTTTAAGTAGGATTTGGCGTCCACCGGCAGCCTATTGCTTAACAAATTTCCATAGAAACCCGGTTTCTTTCAGGGTTGTGTGGCCCAGCCCCACTTGCTGGCCCTACCGGCGGGCGTCTGGGAGAATTCGCTCGATTTCATCCCACCCGTACCAGTGGCGCACTGCTAGCCAGACGGCGCAGAACAATCCGGCTAAACTGAGTGTGAGCCCACTGTAGGGGACGATTAATCCCAAAACCGGCAGAACTCCACCGGCAATGGTGGCGATCTCTGCGGCTAGGGACTGCCGCCGGTTTGACCCCAACCCCCATACCAGCACCAGCAGCACTAGGGAAATCCCGGCCCACGCTAGCTGGACATTAATCAGCCTGCTGAGATAGGTGAGGGCCAGCAGGCAGGCAAAAAACAGGCCGCCGGCAAGGGCCACATCCCGCAGCCTCAGCGGCAGGGACAAGTACAGCACCAGCACCCACCACAGGAACAGCGCCGGTGCCAGCAACAGCAAGCGGGGAAGAATGCCGGTGTTGCGAACTGGGCCGGTGGATGTGAACACGCCAAAGGGGTTGCGCACAGAAACATTGTCATCAAACACCCAGGTAAACCGGCTCCCCTCTCCCTCTGGCTTGCTCTCGATCGGGACAATGCCGCTGGCAAAATCCGCCTTCGGGAAGTTCGCCAGCACGCTCAAGCGGAAGTTGGACAGCAGCTGGCCATTGGCACTGTACACCCACCGTGGCCCGCCTTGCGCCTGATAGGTGACGAGAAAGCGGGTTTCTTGCCCCGGGTTCAGGCGCAAGGGAAAGCCGTAGTCTCCCGGATTCACCGGCACCAGGCGCAGCCCATCTCGCTCCACCTTGAAATTTTGCAGCAGCGAGTAGCCGGTGGGTGGACTGATTTCAAAGAAAAAATCCTCCCCCTCGTTTAGGGAATTAACCACTCTGTACTCAGCATTAAATTCTGCCCGGTAAATCTGGCGCTCGTTCTTTTGCGGGTCGGGAAATTGGTCAATTTTCACCTTAATTTGCGAGCCGGCAAGTGTTAGGAAGCGGTTGACATCTCGGGTTTTTTGGACAGAGACGACTTTGCCTCGCAGTATGGCGTCGTAAGTGTAGGGTTCTTGGATGACGTAGCGGACTTGGGGTGCCGGTTGTTCGAGCCGGTCGCCGGCAACGCGCTCAGCAACTTTGGCAACCCGCGCTTGTTCCCAGTGATGGTAGCGGTTGGCTAAGGTTGAGCACAGAAAGAATCCCCCCAGCATCAGGGTGAGGACTAGAATCGCATGCGGCAGCGCCCGCAGCAAGATGTCGTAGCGTGTGAGCCACTGTCCCAGCAGGGTTGCCCCATCGGCACCGACTGAGCGCCGGTACGCCCAACCGAGCAGGGCGAGGGTGATTCCTAATACTATCGCTAGTATAGCAAATTTTTGCGCCACCTTGAGGATTTGGGTGCCAAATTCTATTAGCTCATTGGGATGGGTTAGGTCAGGCAGGTTGGGAATGCCTTGAGCCAATTCGTACATAACGGCTTTTCTCAATTATTTTAGCACGCTCCCGGTATTGTCTTGCTGTTTCAATTCCAGACTGATGGCTCTTTTGAGAAGTTCGTGCGCCCGCTGATATCTGGCACTGATATCTCGCAGCCTTTTCAATTATCGGTCAGATGCTGCCCATCGGCTGGATGCTTCCCAGCTAGAGCCTGAGAAGCAGAAAAAGGAAAAAATTGCTTGACAGAGGCTGATTCTTTTGCTATCTTAGTAGAGTGGTAAAATGTGCCCGCATATAAGGTCTGTCTAAAGTCCACCTCCCAGAAGAAAGCCGAACATTCTTCTGGCACCTAGATTCTTATTATTACAGCTTCAGCTGGATCTGGCAAGGTTAAAACTGAATTGGGCTTTAGCCCAAAAGTTCGTAGTTGGGCTTCAGCCCAAAGGAAAGTAGTTGGGCTTCAGCCCAAAGGAAAGTAGTTGGGCTTCAGCCCAAAGGAAAGTAGTTGGGCTTCAGCCTAACACATTTTTGCCATTTGATTGTCACACTCTTGTCACAGCAGTTGAGTATAGTTTATTATAGTGACAGTTATATGTTCACTCCTCACACCACAACCCAACCCCGCTCCAATGAAAGCGAGCGGGATTTTTATTTACAGGGAATTGGTTGATCAGTTTGGCGGTATCCCAATTTTATCGCTGCTATTGGGCATCACGCATGCATGGCCAGAACGCAAAAGGGCATTGGGCAAAAGCTGAGAGTTTTTGCCATGCGCCATGTGCTATGCGCCATGTGCCATGCGCCATGCGCCATGTGCCATACGCCATATCATTAATGTCCTAAGCAATATGACTACTGCTATAAAACCGCACTGGCACCTCGCTGGCGGGTGCCGGTGTACTCTATACTAACGAACCGCCCCCGTGAAGTAATGCCAAGGAAGAGGGGAGAGGGGGAGAAAAGTCACTCAACGCTTGCTTGTGACTGGTGTTCTCTTTTACTCGCTGCGTCAGTGCTTTTACCGAGGGGGGATATTTGTCTGCTGAATTCTGGTTTTTGCGTCGCGTATCGGTGAGGGGATAGGGAAAACTCTTGGGGCTGCTGTTGGCAGATTCGAGCTAGTGATATTATCCCTGGGATAGGGGGCGGGTTTGTGAATGTTATGTCAAAGCTGAAGATATTCCTCGGATGCGTGCCGGTGCCGGCAAATATAGGGGTTTTCAGCTGGATGAAGTATAACTGAGAAACCCGGTTTCTCAGTACTTCAGTACGAATGCCTTTTGTGGCGTCTTTAACCGGCAATTGGGGGCGAAACGCGCTTTCCGCCGGCACGGCGGCTTTTCCCGGTTTAACGCCCCTGTTATAGAAGTTTTATGGCGTCACATCTGTGCTTTTTTGAGAGTGGAAGGGGCAACCTGTTGCTAATTTGCCTAAGAATGAACTGGTGTCAAAATAGTGTTCCAAGGATTCAATCTTCAAGTCATCCGTGACGCGATCAATACTGACTCCGACGACTTCTACCGTTTCTCCTGTTGGTGCGTGTTCTTTGTAATGTCCGCTAAATGTTCCCCAGTGACGCCACTTGAAGGTAACGTTTGGCTGTCCTGAAATAACTTCGATGACTTCCCAGAGAAATCCGTTGGTAAATGCCTGGGTGAAGATGTTGGCTGATGATTCAAAGGTTTCAGCTCTCGAGCTATAATGCTGTGACTCTCCGAGAAATAGGTTGTAGGTTCCAACGGCTACTATATCTTCTGCAGTGTGTGGCGGACCGCCGTTCGTGATCATGCGAAACTTGTCGGCAGCAACTGACAGCCACTGCTGGGGGTTTGTCTTGTAGGATGCCTCCATCTCGAAGGTTCTTACCAAGTTTTGTACAATTGCCTCTAAAGATCCTTCAAGGTGGCTGTACAGGCTCTCTTTTTTGATAAATTCATTGGTGCGGGAATAATCTGGAGGCGTTTGGTAGCGCCACTGATTATCGGCACTCTTGGCGATAACCGTATCCCTGTCTTGCACCCAGATAGGCTGTTCTGCTGATTGTGATCCACTCATAAAAGTTTGCACTGAATTCATTCTTTGAGCAGAAGGTAATATTTCCGGTACATTGCACCGGCATTCCCTCTATTATTTGGCTCGCAGATAAGCTCGCCCTGATTCCCCCCATAAAGTTCCTCTGGAATCATCTCCATTCCAGATGCCCACACTCCATTATAAAGATGTGATGCCTAAATCCTACCACGAGCCGGTCTACCCTGTCAACTCTCTTCCCCCTCAACCCCCAACCGAACTTAACCGGCACATCCCCCTCTGACTGACGCACGCTTTGCCGATTTTTCTGATTTGCCAATAGATGCCGGTGCGGGAGTGGTGGGGGGTACTATCTTTTTCCCCACTCCCGTGGTATACTCTTCTTATAATGGGAATCTGTGCCTAAATTTTAGCATATCCACCACTCCATTATAAAGATGTGATGCCTGAATCCTACCACGAGCCGGTCTATCCCGTCAACTCTCTTCCTCGCCAAACCGCAACCGAACTTGACAATTGAGATGAACCGGCACCGACACATCCCCTCCCCAAGGCTCACCTCGCTTTGCCGATTTTTTTGATTTGTCAATAGATGCCGGTGCGGGAGTGGTGGGGGGTACTATCTTTTTTCCCACTCCCGTGGTAGACTATTGTTATATTGGTAATCTATGCCCATTTTTTATAATTGCCACCACTCCATTATAAAAATGTAATGCCTGAATCCTACCACGAGCCGGCCTACCCCGTCAACTCTCTTCAGAAGCCAAACCGCAACCGAACTTGACAATTAAGATTAACCGGCACCATCCCCCTGTGGCGGATTGAGATTCACCGGCACCGGCACATCCTCTCCTCAAGGCTGACGCACGCTTTAGAGATTTTTTTGATTTGTCAATAGATGCCGGTGCGGGAGTGGTGAGGGGTACTATCTTTTTCCCCCCGGTGCTGGTAGACTATTTTTATAATGGTAATCTATGCCTAATTTTTATAATGGCCAACACTCGATTATAAAGATGTGATGCCTGAATCCTACCATGAGCCGGTCTACCCTGTCAACTCTCTTCAGAAGCCAAACCGCAACCGAACTTGATTCTTGAGATTAACCGGCACCGGCACATCCCATCACGGCTCAACTCGCTTTG
>JALOOK010000116.1 GCA_025454445.1 Oscillatoria sp. Prado101
CTTCTTCTTGGGTGCTTGGCCGGTGGTCGGTATCTGGTTCACCGCTCTGGGTGTCTCCACGATGGCTTTCAACCTGAACGGTTTCAACTTCAACCAGTCGGTGATTGACAGCCAAGGTCGGGTTATCAATACCTGGGCTGATGTGATCAACCGCGCCAACCTGGGTATGGAAGTAATGCACGAGCGTAACGCTCACAACTTCCCCCTCGACTTGGCTAGCGTTGAAGCTCCCGCTATCAAAGGCTAAGACTTAGCTCGGTATGAGACTCGATAAATTCGGTCTCTACAAAATAAAAAGCGCTCTCCGCGAGGGGGGCGCTTTTTGTTTTGAGCTTTGTCCAAGATTTGCCGGTGTCAATTTGGGAGATGATTTTTGACATACTCCCTGATGACAGGTTGAAGGGTGAACAGCTGTCTGTCTCCGTCTTTGACTCTTTCAAGCAAGCAGCGCCGGCTCAAAGATTGCATTACTTTCAAAAATTCGGGTGGGGTCAGTTGCAAATGGGCCGGCATTTTTGATAGCTCGACCGCTGAGATTTGATTGGCCACCCATGACATCACTTGTTTTTCTGACTCGGACAGCCGGTGGAAATGCGGGTGCAATACGGCTTCTAAGTCGCCTAAAAGTAGGGTGTCATAAGATAAGAAGTCTGAGACGCTTCCAGAGAATAACTCTTGGATCGTAGCGGCAACGATATTTAACCACAGTGGGTTGCCCTGGTAAAGTTCAATCAGTTTTGACCAGTTTTCTTCGGGGGCTAATCGTTTTTCTCGTAACAGTTGGCGTGCTTGCTCGCCTAATCCTTTGAGCTGTAAGGTGCGAGTGGGCCGGTTGCTCCCTTCTAAGAGGGCAATTTCTCTGGGTTTTTCCCAGGTGAGCAACAGCAAGCAACTGCTGTGAGATGTTTCTGCGACTTTTTTGAAGAGTGTGCCGTAATTTTCATAGCCCGGTTGACACTCTCCTGCTAATTGGCAGGGGCTGAAAATCGTTTGCAGGTCGTCGAAGATCAGCAAGCAGCGATAGGAGCGCAAATAGTCGGTGAGGGAGGGGAATTTTGTTTGCTGTTCGCAGCTGAGGAGTTCAATTAAGTTTGTTTGCAGGGTTGGGAGGGATGGAGCGGTTGCAAGGCTTCGCCAGATGATAAAGTCAAATTGAGCTTGAATTTGTTGGACGAGCTGGACTGCGAGTGCGGTTTTGCCGGTGCCGGTCAGTCCAAGTAGAGCGATAAGGCCGGTGTTTTCCTCTAAAATCCACTGTTTGAGGGTGGTGAGTTCGTCGGTGCGGTTGTGGAAGATAGCGGGTGCCGGTGCGTCGCCTAAGTCTAGTTTGTAGTTGGGCTTTAGCCCAAAGTTTGTAGTTGGGTTTTGGGGCGCTGCTGGCGAACTTGCAGTTGCAGGACAAATCTTAACATTCTTAACTGTAACTTTTTCATTAACTGTAACTGTTTCTCCTACTAAAAAGGAAATGTTATTGGAAGATAGAGTGCTTTTGGCTATGGCTCTAAAATTTGATTTAGTAATATCTGGCCCCAATTCGTCTGACAGGAGTTTCCAGAGGGTTGAGCCAACGTTCCTCACATGACTTTTACTTAAGTGTACTTCTTCGGCAATTTCCGAGTAAGTTTTATTTTGTAAACTTCCCTTGAGGATAGCTTGTTGCAGGTAGTCGAGGTGGGAGCCGGTCTTCGCAAAAACTAGGTCATCAGCCAGTTGTAACACTTCGTCAATGTCCATAGGGAAGGGATGGGAGCGAGTTCGCCGCGTCTATTATAGCTGATTATTCGTACATTTGGTACATTTCGTACATTTCGTACATTTGGCCGTACATGGCCGGTCGTACAAAACTCCGTATTTTTCAGACCGGACATCCCCTAGACATTGGCTGTAGCTGTGATATTCTGGCTTCAGAGTCAATCGAGGTGTGGGCTTGCTTAAACCCGATGAACTGACCGTGTTATTTTTTGGCAAGACTGGTGTTGGTAAGAGCAGCACGCTCAATTCTCTGTTTGGCCTGAACTGGGCTATTGATAATGCTGTCGCTTGCACTAAAGAACCCCAGATTGCCTATTTAGACCGCTCTCACTATGCAGGGTATCCGTATGAGCAAGTACGAGTTGTCGATATGCCGGGAATTGGTGAGAGCCTGACTGACGATGAAACGTATATGCCCTACTATGAAGAGTGGATACCTCAGACCCATTCTTTAGTGTGGGTGACGCAAGCGGATACGAGAGCTTACAAGCGGGATGAGATTTTTTTGACCAAGTTGCTGCCCTTATTTCAACCGTCTCTTTTCCTGGTTGTCGCTCTTAATAAGATAGATTGCCTGGGGGTTGATGAAGGGGAAAAGCCGTTTAATGTTGAGCGAGGAGAACCTTCGGAAGCCCAACTTAACCGCATCTCTGAAAAGATAGAAGATGTTTACGGCATTTTCCAAGGCGCTCTCAATGGAAAACTCGGTTTTGAGAAAGAACAAATCATCCCGCACACATCTGTGTACGGCTGGGGCTTGGACAGCCTGAAAACCAAAATCTTCACAAGAGGTTGAATCATGTTTAGTTCTCTGTTTGGAAAAAGCCAGCAAACTCCGGTTCGGCTTGTCATTGGTTTAAACCAAGTCGATAAAATGATTCCCGATGGGTGGGACGAGCGGTTAAATATGCCCACTCAAAAGGCTGAAAAAGAAATTCAGCGTCGGAGCGAGGATATCATTCACCGGTTGAGCAGACACGCACATATCTCTGACGCTAACATAGAATATTACTCGGCTCTAAAGCGTTACCGTTTGCTCCCTTTGCTGACTAAAATCATCAAGAATGCCTACGCTGGATTCAAACTGGATAACGTACAGCCAGCCGATCCTTTTGACTTGGCAGATCCAGAAGTGAAAGCGTTTGCCGATGAGGAGCGCCGAAAGAGAGCAAAAAGTAAAGGGAGAGAAGTTAATGCCAAAGACAGAATGTTCGATGAAATGAGAAAGATTCTCTCAGAAGAGGAGCTAAACTTGGTGCTGGATAAGTTCAAGCAGGAACGGAAAATCCCGCCCAAAGTGGCTATTCTTGGCAAAGCCGGTGTGGGGAAAACAACGACCATTAATAGTGTGTTTAATGCTCAGTGGAAGACGAGCCACACGATTGTTGGCACAACAAAGGCACAAATGAAAGAGTTTTCTCTTTCAAGCGGCGGAAGTTTAGGTGTTGTTGATTTACCTGGCTACGGACGCAGTGTGGCAGAAGATCGAGAGTATGAAAAAATTTATCAGGAGATGATTCCTTCTTGTGATTTAGTATTTCTTGTTTTGCAAGCCAATACCAGAGATTTTGCCGACGACCAAGAGATGATTGTGAAAATCTCTGAGTGGCTTAGAGAATTTCCTACCCCGCAGCGCTAAGGAGTATCGAAAATGGCCCTAACCGAGGCTGAGAAAAGAAGGGTGGAGCTGCTTTTCGATCAGTTAGATTATTACGAGCAACAAAAGGTTTTATCATCTCAACATGCTTTTGAAAATTGGCTGCGTAAAAGCGCTTACTCAATTTACTGCAAAGTGAGAGATTGGTTGAATGACCTTTGGGACTGGTTATTTGGATAGTTGGCGCTAAGGGATTCTCAGAGGGAACACGACGATGGGAATGACAGCTGAGGAAAAACGGAGGGTGATCGAGATGCTCGACAAACTTGAGAGAAGCAAATTAGAGAAAGTTTTAGCTTCTCTAAGCGCTTTTGGGGATTGGCTCCGCAGCAGCGCCTACTCCATTTATTGCAAAGTTAAGGATGCTTTGAGTAATTTGTGGAAATCGATTTGCAATTTCTTTAGTTAATTTTTTGTAGCGGGAGGGTCTGAATGGCCTTAAGTGATTATGAAAAACAGCAAGTGATAGAAGAACTCGACATTTTAGAAGAAACAGCGCGAAGAGTGATCTTGGCATCTCTAGATGCTTTTGCCACTTGGTTAGCCAAGGTACTTTATGCGATTTATCTCAAAATTCAAGATGGACTGAGGAGATTTTGGAGCTGGCTTTGTTCGCAATTTTGAGAGTTCCAGGAATGCCGGTCCAACCGGCACCTGCCTCCCATTATAGGCGGAAATGGCACCGCCCACCGGCACCCCACTGCCTGGCCGGCTCAGCTGGAAATTCCTAACGGCCAGGTGACCGGCTTGCATGTGGGACACCGGCACCAACAGCCATTCCCCCTAAACGCTATCCGGCTCTATCCCCATCGCCCGCAACTGGGCGGCGAGACGTTCAGCCCGCTGTTCAGCTTGCTCAGCCCGCTGTTCAGATTGCTCAGCCCGCTGTTCAGATTGCTCAGCCCGCTGTTGTTCCTGTTCAGCCCGCTGGCGTTCTTCTTGGGCATATTGCTGTGCGGCTTCTTCCGGTAACGGCACTAAATTGCCTTCTCCGTCATAAAACCGCAACCAAACAGCCGGCTCCCGATCTATCGTCCCCTCCCTTCCAACCACAAGCCCAAAGTTTGGCACCACAGCCACCCGCGCTCATTTGGCACTAGCGGCTGATACCCAGAACCAAGATCCAAATGCCAGCCCTGCAAGGAATTCCGGTTAAACGGGTTGTACACAAAGTAATCCGGCGTTCGGAAAACCCGCTCGTAAATCTCCTTCTTTGGGCCGGTGTCTATCTCAGCAGTGCTCGGCGACATCAATTCTACAATCACATCCGGGTATCGACCGCCCTCCTCCCACACCACCCAACCCTGGCGGGGGTAAGAGCCATCAATATTGAGCACCGCGAAAAAATCTGGCCCTCGGAAGTCGCGGTTGCGAATCTGAGCGGTGCTGTAGTAAATAAACATATTGCCGCCGGTAAAGAAGTCATTGCGGTCAGCCCGAACTTGCTGCAATGACCGGATTAGGGCGTTCATGGCAATGCGGTGGCGGTTCGTCTCCAAGGGCTCTCCATCATCAAAAATTAAATCCGTTGGCGGCATCGGCGGTTCCCATTGCTCAGCCACTGCGGTTTCGGGGCTTGTCTCAACAGTCAGCATTCCCGACATTTTCTCAGCTCCCTACTTTTGGAAGTTCTCGATTACTTATAGCGGTTCTCAGTTGGATTAACTATGGCCCAGAAACCCGGTTTCTTAAAGAAACCGGGTTTCTCAGTACCGGGAGTATCCCATTTTTGTAATCCCCCTCACCCCCAACCCCTCTCCCACCAGGGGAGAGGGGAGAATTCTTTATTCTTCCCCCCTCTCCCTTCATGGGAGAGGGGGGGAACGGGGGGTGAGGGTGACAATCTTTGCAAAAATGGGATGCTCCCCTTAGTACCTCACTAATATGAGAGACGCTATATAATTGTAACCTAACAGCCGGCAGCTGCGCCGGCAATCTGTTGGCTGCCAGGAACAATCACACATAAATCCGCCAATCTGAAACCGCCGGCGCTCCTAATTCAGGCTTGACATCCCCCTAACAGAGCTGCGGATGGAGAGCATTACCTTTACCTTAAAACCCAAAACCATATCTGTACAAGTAAGTCTCTTTCAGCCTGTCAAAAATGTAGTCGTAAGCTTCCTCAAAGTGCGCCGGCTCATCAATGAGAATCTTGAACTCTCTCATCCAGGGATAAACCGTGAGAATGTAATTGTCAATGACTCGGCGAACAGACAGCGAGACGGTCACGTATTCCCGCTCTGAATCTTCGGGTAATTCGGTATTTTACCCCAAGGTCAAGGAAGCGTTAAAATGCAGCTCACCATCGCCGTCAAACTTTCCCTTTTCGTTGCTGACCGGACACTCGAAGTAATCGCTCATCCCCTTCACAAAAATCTCGGAAAAATCCTGGCAAGCTTGACAGTATTCCCGATATTCCTTGCGGCGGCATAAGCTTTGCAAAGTTCCTCGAATTTAGACATGTCAACTTCCTCCCTGTCAATAAATTACCTATTTTGCGGCACCTCCGTCTTGCGGAGGCGGGTTCGCTCCAGATAGTCCTGACACAGATCGGGAGATGAATAAACCCGCGCCCCACCCCCTCTGGCTTTCCGCGCGAGCGTGACAAGCACACCGGCACACCGCCGCCTCACTTCCCGAAAGTGCGGATATCTCCCCGCAGTATCCGCCCCCAGATGGCTGCCCAGAATTGAGGGAAAACGATACATTAAAGGTGCGCCCTACCTGACACCTGGCTCAACCCTCAGCAGTGGGCTGCCCTCCAGGCGGAACCGGCTTTCCAGTCAGCAGGGGAACACCCAAAGCTGCTCAAGCTTTGATCAGATAAGTGAGGCACGCAACCCATGCATAAAAAATTCCCTTTGTCAATTAAACCCCTGTTAAAATCTCTGCTGGCAATCGGACTGGCTGTCGCCCTAACCTTCAGTGACGCCGGCACAGCTTATGCCGCACGCACCGGCGGGCGGATTGGCGGCGGTTCTTTCCATGCGCCCAGCCGCACCTACTCCTCTCCCCGCACTTACGCGCCGGGAGGCGGATATGGCGGCGGCTACTACCCGGGCGGGGGAATTGGCTTTCCCTTCCTGATCCCCTTCTTTTGGGGAGGCGGGGGTTTGTTCTCAATCCTGATTTTCCTCGCTATCGCCGGCTTCCTCGCCCAAGCTTTCCGGGGTGCCGGTGAAGCCACAGATGAACTAGGATACAGCAACCCCACCGTTTCCGTCGCCAAACTGCAAGTGGGGCTGCTCGCTCAAGCCCGAGAGTTGCAAACTGAACTCGACGCACTCGCCGAAACCGCCGACACCGGCACGGCTGCCGGTCGATCTCACGTCCTGCAAGAAGCAGCCCTGACTCTATTGCGCCACCCGCAATACTGGGTTTATGCCGGTGGCGAATCTCACCAGCTTCGCCTTCAATCCGCCGAAGCCAAATTCAACCAGCTCTCTCTCGCCGAACGCAGCAAATTTAGCGAGGAAACTCTCTCTAATTTCAACAGCCAGCTGCGACAAGCTAACGCCAAAACCTACTTGCCGGTGGGGGAAAGCGCCAGCAACGAGGCGGGCCAAATTGAGTTGAGTCAAGCGCCGGGCGAGTATATTGTCGTAACAATTATCGCCGGCACCCTTGGCGAACTCACACTCCCCGCTATCAACAGCACAGACAACTTACGTCAAGCCCTGCGCCAGATGGGCGGTATCTCCGGCGAACAGCTGCTAGCAGTCGAAGTTCTCTGGACTCCTCAAGCTGCCGGTGACACCCTCACCTCTGACGATATGATAGCCGAATATCCCAACCTGAAATTGGTGTAGCTATCACCTGTAGCACTCGCCTAGTTGATGGGGAGATAAGCCATTGAGGTCGCAGGGATCGCCTGCCCTACGGATATATAGCGAGTCTAAATCATTCGCGTAAATTTCAGAAACCCGGTTTCTTTAAGAAACCGGGTTTCTGGGCTCAGCCCGGGAACGAGCCATTCTTGGCGTTCCCTCACGGGGGTTATTCCTTTTCTTTAACCCCTGCTCTTCTCCCCCTGATAGCGCAGGTACTCCGCTACAAAAGCCAAACTTCCTGACACCAGAATCAGAATCACACTCAAAGCGTTAATATCTGGTTTTACCCCCGTGCGGATGCGGCTGAAAATTTCCATTGGCAGGGTTGTCGCGCCGGTGCCGGCGGTGAAGCTGGCAATCAAAAAGTCATCCATGCTCAGCACAAACGCCAAAAGACAGCCAGAGATAATTCCCGGCATCAGCTGGGGGAGCAAAACTTGCGTGAAAGCCTGCACCGGCGTCGCCCCCAAATCGAGAGCAGCTTCCTCCAAATACGGGTTTAAATCCGCCAGTCGCGTCGAAACCACTAGCCCGATATAGGCGAGGCAAAAGACGATGTGAGCCGCTACAATTGTCCACATGCTCAAGCGAACTTGCAGTGCGGCTAGGAAAACCAGCGTCGCCACGGCGATCGCAATATCTGGAATAATCAGCGGCAGGTAGGACATGCCCAGATACAAGCTTTTGCCGCGAAACTGAAACTTCGCCAAACCCACAGCCATCAGCGTGCCGAGAACCGCTGAAATGGCCACCGCACTCAAAGCTACGGTCAAACTGTTTTGCAGCGCGGTTAAAATCCGCTTGTCGCTGAAGAGTTTGAGATACCAATTTACGGTAAACCCCTCCCAACCGGCGCTGTAGGGAGACTGGTTGACGCTGTACACTGCCAGCACAAAAATCGGCAGGTACATGAAAAAGTACATCACCCCGACAAATATCACCTGCCAGGACAGGCGGGGTTTATATTTGGATTGCAGCATATTGATGGGAATGTCCTCCAGTTGATCGCTGATTGTGTTTGTCATGCCATTTCAAGTTATAGTTGTTACATCGGGTTAAAAAGATGGCCTAGCCGCTGGTCAGTTCCGTCCAGTAGCGGTCGTAAATGGCGCTAAATTCCCACACCGGCGCGATGCTTTCGCACTGGGCTATCGTAGAATCGGGCGGAAACATTATGGCATTGTTGCGCACCTGATCGGGCAGCATATTGAAGGCGGCGCGATTGGCGGTTGGGAAGCTGAGGCGCTCGCAGATTGCGGCTGCTACTTCTGGCTGCATCATATAATCTATCCAAGCATAAGCAGCAGCGGGATTGGGAGCGCACTGCGGGATGGCGATCGTGTCTGTCCACAGGGAGCTGCCACTGCGGGGCACGACATATTTAAATTTGGGGTTTTGTTTGATGACTTCGTTGGCATCGGAGGAGTAACACATCGCCAACACTAAGTCTCCGCTAAAAATTAGACTCCGCCAAGAGTCGGAGGTGAAAGCGGCGACAGAGGGTTTGAGAGTCTTTAATTGCTGATAAGCTGCTTTTATTTGCTGGGCATTTGTCGAGTTGTAGGAATAGCCCAGCATCCGCAACGCTGCGCCCATCACCTCGCGCATGTCATTGAGCAGCGTCATCCGCCGGTGCAGTTGCTTTTGGTATTTCCACAGATAGTCCCAGTCTTCTGGTTCGGGCTGCAGTTTGGCGGGGTTGTAAATAAAGCCGGTTGTCCCCCAGCTGAAGGGCACGCTGTAGCGGTTTCCCGGATCGTAAACAGGATTCTGGAATTTTGGCAGCAGGTTTTCCAAGCCGGTCAGTTGAGAGCCGTCTAGTGGTCTGAGCAGTTTTAATTCTGCCATCTGGATTACCATATAGTCGGACGGGTAAATGACACTGTAGTCCGCACCTCCGCCGGCTTGCATCTTCGCCAGCATCTCTTCGTTAGAATCGTAAATATTGGCGCTCACTTCGATGCCGGTTGCTTTTCTGAAGTTATTCAGCAAGTCGTCATCGCTGTAACTCGTCCAAGTGTAAATGTAAAGGTTGTTGCTTTTACTTGTCGGAGTCTGGCACTTTTTCTCGCCCACTTCACCCAGCCTCCAGCCGCAATTGGATAGCGTCGCAGTTAAGAATGCCACTGCTGAGGTTTGCAAGAATCTGCGCCGCGTTCGCCGGCTGAGTAATGTTCCGCTCTGATTCGCTCTCATGGGTTTTGTCTTTTGGCGAGCCTGTCCGATCGGGGCCCGCCGGCTGATTTATCTGCTGTTTATTTGCACAACTATCTAGATCTCGCCATTCAGATTTACCGCCATAATAGACGCAAAATGTCGCGGCTCACCTGCCAGAAACTGGAAACCTGAGAGTGCAAAATGCAATCTAGATATTTTAGCGCTTGGGGGTGGCTTCGCCAAACCGAATTAACAGGGCGATGGCGATACTGACGAACAAAATCAAAACCATGCTCAGCGCTGAGCCAAAGCCCCAGTTCTGAGTGGCTCCCAGAAACTGATTGTAAATCAAACGGGCTGCAGTCATGCTGGACGCGCCACCGAGCAATTCCGGATCGACAAAATCTCCCATGACGTTGATGAACACCAGCAGCGAACCGGCGGCAATTCCGG
>JALOOK010000117.1 GCA_025454445.1 Oscillatoria sp. Prado101
CCTTCTGAATTTACGCACAAATCTGCTCTGGTGCGTTCCGCCTTCTGAATTTACGCACAAATCTGCTCTGGTGCGTTCCGCCTTCTGAATTTACGCACATAAAAAAGGAGGAAACTCAGGCGTAACGCACCCTACAGATGCTGAAGTAGGGGCGGCTGTACTTAATTATAATATGTAGTGCCTATTTAGTTAATTTAGTATTATAGCCAAATTTGATACCTATAATTATAAGCATCCATAACACACCACCCCCCCCTTAAAAAGGGGGCTTTGAGAATTTACCCCCCCCTTTTTTAGGGTGGCTAGGGGGGGATCTAATATTGTGTTAGCCAACTTGGTGTAATGTGGTGTGTGGTGGGTTACGCGCAACGCGTTCCCCACCCTACAGATAGAGGCTTTGGGTAAGTCCTGAAGTTGACACCAATGGCACAAGACGCGCCCCTACGCCCTGAGAATGGCCCACAGTCTGAGTGGGGTGAGTTCCGCTTTGCGGAACTCACCCTACAAGGAAGGCACCCCGACAACCTCCAGCCTGCCGGCAAAGGCTTTCATCTGTGGCACAATCAATATGAGTGAGGAGAGGTGGCGGAAAACAGATGCTGGGAAAAACAATCGGGGGGCGATACCATATTGTCAAACTTTTGGCAAGAGGGGGGTTTGGCCAGACCTATCTGGCAGAAGACCGGCAGATGCCGACACACCCCCGGTGCGTCGTCAAGCAACTCAAACCTCTGTCTGCAAAGCCGGCTGTTTTGCAAATCGCGAGCCGGTTATTCAATAAGGAAGCGGAAGTCCTGTACAAGTTGGGAAGTCACGACCAAATCCCGCGATTTCTGGCTCACTTTCAGGAAAACCAGGAATTCTATTTAGTTCAAGAATTCATCGAAGGGCACGATATTAGCGGAGAAATCACCCCCACCCCTGTGGAAAGGTGCGATTGCGGTGGGCGTTGCAGCTGTTTTGGCGGGGATGGCTGTCTTGCCGATAATTATAACACAAAAAGAGGAATTTGTCAGCTATCAAGATGCCAACTATTGGAGAAAAATCAGCTATCCTAAAAGTTGGTCAAGGCAGGATAATATAGACGTTGTGACTGGGGATGTGGTTATGTTACTGTCGCCAAAAGAGGGGGAGGGGGATGGGTTTCGAGAGAATCTCAGCATCGCGATTGAAAATCTCTCATCCCGACCGAGGTCACTGAATGAATATACGGAGGAGTCTGTGCGGATAATCCGGAAGCATTCGGATGCGAGTGTGCCGGTAGCGAGTCAGGCGACGCTAGGGCACCGGCGGGCGAGTGAAGTGGTTTTTGCGGGGAAAGAGGAGGGGCGCGAGGTGCAGCGGCTGCAAGTCTGGACGGTGAAGGAGAATAAGGCTTATGTGATTACTTATACGGCTGAGAGAGGGAAGTATTCTAAGTTTTTGCAGACGGCGCGAGAGATGATAGAATCGTTTGAGATTGAGTGATGCCGGTGGGTTTAATACCAATTTTGTACTGCGTGCATCTGCGGTTGCAATTACAGCCCAGTCTGCCAATGGGGTTTAGCTACTGCTGCAATTCCCTGATTCGGTCGAGTGCGTCTTGGCAATCATTTGTGCTGCCTTGTTGCCGGTAGAGCTCTGCGGCTTTCTGGAAATCTGCAATTGCCCTTTGCTTGTCGCCCAGTTGCCGGTGGGCAAGACCCCGGTTGTAGTAGGCATAGGCATAGTTGGGATTGAGGCGAATCGCTTCGTTGTAATCGGATATCGCTGCCTGATAGTCTCCCTGGTCAGCGCGGGCAACACCCCGGTTGCTGTAGGCATAGGCATAGTTGGGATTGAGGCGAATCGCTTCGTTGTAATCGGATATCGCTGCCTGATAGTCTCCCTGGTTGCGGCGGGCTTCACCCCGGTTGTTGTAGGCTTCGGCCAAGTTGGGATTGAGGCGAATCGCTTGGTTGTAATCGGATATCGCTGCCTGATAGTCTTTCAGTTCGCCACGGGCATAACCCCGGTAGAAATAAACAACGGCATTATTGGAATTGAGCCGCAGCACCCGGTCAAAGTCCGCAATCGCAGCTTGAAAATCATTGAGCCAATAGTAAGCCTCACCGCGCCGGTAGTAAGCCTCAAAATTGTTGGCATCGCTCTCCAGAGCTTTATTGTACTCAGCAATCGCTCCCCGGTAGTCTCCTGCCTTTGCTAATCGCTGCCCCCGACTGACAAAATCCTCTGGGGGCGCAATCCCCCCCGGCGTCACCAAATTATTTCTCGCCGCCAAAAAGATTTGCAGGGGAATCCCCAACCCAAAGGTTTTTCCCGTGTTCGGTTCCGAGGTAAAACGCCCATTTATCCCCACCAGGCGAGCGTTGCTGTCCAGCACCGGCCCGCCGGAAGTCCCCGGAGTAGCGGGATTGTCGTGCACTATAGCATACCCTTTTTCTGACTTTTGCAACCGGCTGGTAATTTTAGCTTCCAAAAACATATAGCTGGGTTCAGGAATCCCCGGAAATGGGTCAGCCCAACCGACCACATAAACCTTATTCCCCTCTGTCATTGCGTCAGAATTGCCCAGTTGGGCTGTTGGGTAGCGCTGGTTGCTGGTGAACTGCAACACCGCCAAATCCACATCCGGCAGATATTTCACCTGGCGGTAGGGAACGGGATATTTCTGGCCATCGGGCGCAGTGATTTGGTACTGTCCCTCCGTGTCCACAACGTGCCTGTTTGTCAGCACGGAGTAAGTGGTGCCGGTGCGCTCAACAATCACGCCCGATCCGGATTCTGGGCCATTGATGCGCACAGTAATTTCTTTGGCTTTAGCTGATATCTCGGATGGCTCTAATGCCAGAGCCATTTGTGGCTGTACCAGGGCAACTGTCGCCGCCGCACCTATGAGCGCCGCCGGCAGTCCACGGGGAAAGTTCATCGGTTCGACCTTCTACCAGATTTGTTGCATTATCTCACATCTCTCCTGGGAGTGCAAGGGGGTGATTCGATTTTTTCTGGAATTGCCGTTTGTAGTTGGGCTTTAGCCCAAAGGTTTGTAGTTGGGCTTTAGCCCAAAAGTTCGTAGTTGGGCTTTAGCCCCACCACCCCTTTATCCTAAAGGCGCGGTAAATCGCGTATCAAATGTTAATGTGCGACGCCTAATTGCGATCATGGGGGTGGGTGACGCGCTTCGCGTCACCCACCCTACGTTATCCTAGTTCTCCTGATTGCGCGAGAAGTTGCTGAAATTCCTCCACCGAGGCAACCGCTATTGCCTGTCGGAGAAGCTGTTTCAGCCGCGCCACATCGGAGATTGCATTGACGGCTTCAACGATTGCCGGTGGGGCAACTTGAACCCGCGCCTGCAATATTTCAATCACCTACTCGCGAGCATTTCGCACGATTCCTTCCTGACGCCCCTCTTCTTTTGCCATTAGTTCCATCCGGCTGATTAAAGGCATCTGGCTTTCCTCCTGATAACGCTTCAGCTCTTGTCGCAATTCCCGCTGCAATTGTGCCGGCAGCGCCATCATCCAGTCAATAAACTGGAACAGTGGCACCACCTCCTCTCTATTATACCCCCACTCAAACAGCCGGCGAATCAAACTCCACTTCCACTGTTTTCGATCTTGGGGCTTGCCGGTTGTGGCCTTCGTCTTCAGGTGGCTCTTTCTTCTGTCATCTCTGCTCCTCACAGATTCTCTCTTTTCTATCTCAACTTTTCCTGCTTTCTGCCGCTCACCTCCCCCGAACTCAACTCGGCAAATCTCCTATAATTAGATCAAGAGATAGATCAATAATCGACAAAGCATCTCACTTTATAGTAGGGAAAGGGACAGGCGCGACGCCTGTCCTACGTCCTAACCTATGTCGGTGATAGTGAAAGCCGGACAAAGGTCTGAATTGGAATGCTCCAACTGTAGCGAACCATCTGCTGCTTGAGACTTGGAGCCGGCTGGGAGCCATCTTTAAACACATACGGATCGCCCCAAAGGGGATAGGCGTGGATGCCATTAACCGCCACAACCTCACCGGCACGATTCAGCACCGGCCCCCCACTCATCCCTTTTTCGATCTCATTAGTATAGCCTATCTGATACCCCTCCTGCAAAGGTTTCTCCAGCACAATCGAAACCTCACCCGTTTTAAAGGTAAACCCTTTTAACCCCCCCTCTTTTAAAGGCGGGCTTGTCCGATCAGAAAAGGCAAACCCGCCGGCAAACACCTCATCCCCAGGTGCCGGTGTTTTCCCCGCTTTCCCCACCACACAGTCAGCGCAGTCACCGCGAAATTCCAAAACAGCCAAATCATTCTCCTCTAGCGCCGAGGAGCGCAACTTTTCTACCGCCGGGTGTGTCTTCCCGTCAACCGTCTGAATTTGATACGGGGCTTTTCCCGCCCTCACTACATGTTCATTGGTCAGAACTGTATAAACATCCCCTTGCTTGCCAATCAGAATCCCCGAACCCAAATCCTCTTTTGATAGCACCTTAACTGTCATAGACTAAGCCCGCTGATGCAGCGCAGTCACCGAGAGTTGAGCCGGGGGCTGTTTGAAAAGCACAAGGACAGCCGGTGCCTGTGCCAGCAGCGGGATGGACACGCCGCCAATACAGGCAACCAGCGTCAGCAAGCGCCAATTCATGCCGGTTTTACCCATGATTTTTTTACTTTTACGCAGTCCCGCTCTATGATAAACCTTAATGGTGGGCAGAAACCGGGTAACTTCGGCGAAACCCGGTTTCTTTGTCCCCCTGAGTGGAGAAACCGGGTTTCTCCAAGAAACCCGGTTTCTTTTCCCCTTCGCCTTACTCAACCGGCTCTATGTTCCCTTCCTCAACCGGCGCAATCTTCAGCAATTCCTCAATATTAACATAGCTTTCGCCATTCACATAAGTCGCCAGTTGACTGCCGCTAAGCTCAAGGGTTATGCCGGAAGCGAGAGCGCGGATATCCAGCAGCGTTTGCAACGCCTCGTGCCGGTCGCTTCCCACCGGCAGAGTCAGCAACACATTATTATTAGTGCAATAATCCCCATAAGAACGAACCGCGCACAAAACCGATTGATTGTTGACAGTCCCCGTTCCGATAGTCTTCAGCGTGCCGTTGTCGTAAAAGCGCTGGAATCTCGCAGAAACCTCCAGGCCCCGTCGCTTAGGTGGCCACTCCTGCGTAGTATAGGAAACCCACCGAATCATCGAGATATTTCCCCTTGGCGTGCGCACAAACGTTGTGGCTGTTGAGGACAGCGCAGAAGTATTTATTGGTTTGCGCCATGCTAGACTGATTCATGGCAGCAGTCGCGCCGAGGGCGAGGGCAACCCCTGTCAGAAGTTGGGCAAATAATTAGTATTTCATGGTGAGGCCATCATTTTTATATGCTAAACTGGTTAGAGATAATAATTGCTTTCCGCCGTTGTGAAATTGCCGTGCCAGAAACCGGGTTTCTTTGATTAACCCGGTTTCTAAGAAGGTGAAACCCCCCCGACTGGGGCACATCCGCCCCCACCGGCAACGCACAGATATCTGCTGGCTATAGTATAGGGCATTGCGCATGGGGCATGACGCATGGGGAAGATTTACGCCCCACGGAGACAGCCCCTACGGAGTTTCTCAGTAGCACACTAATCTGAGAAACGCTATATAATTACCCAAGGCGGAACGCGCCCTACTTATACAGGGACAGATCGACGCCGGTTTCAGCCAGTTGATCGGCAGCGAGCGCATACCAAACTTGCTGCCAGGTTTGTGCCGGGAGAGTCCGCCCCTGCAGTTCTGGAAATAACTTGTAGAAACGAGCGTCAACTTGCCTCCTTAAAGTGGATTTCTTGAGTTTTACGCTCGCTGTTTCAAAGTATTTTGGGCTATAGCTTCCCAACTGGCGGCGAGCTTTTTCACTCAGGTTGGCTCGTTCTAGCTTAGCCAGCACGCTATCAGCAATCTCGCACCACTTGCGCCGCCAATAAGCATCTTTTGACGAATTTGTCAAGAGCCGCCCGCCCAGCACTGGGTTCTGCTCATAGAATAGTTCATTCACGGCGCGATTAAAAAACTTTTCGGGAATTTTCAAAGCTTGCCGGCGAGCCAGAATCTTTGTGCGGCTCGCCTCCTCTTTGACACTCAGGGAGGCAACAGGTGCCTCAGGGGTATTGGCGGTAAAATTGGAAACCACCCGAGCGCTAATGGCAGCCAAGAACACTAGGCAAGTGGCAATAGCTGCCACAGGGCCCACGGAATGCGCCGGCTTGGGGTTACTTTTGGCAGTAGGGATATTTGCCGGCGCTTCAGGAATGACAGCCGGTGGGGGCGCAACCACCTGGGTTTTTAGCTGCGACAGATTGCTTGGCAGAGCCGGTGGGATCGCTTGCAGCGCTCGCATCACCTGACCGGCATCCTGGAAGCGATCGCTGGGGCTGTGCGCCAGCATTTTATTGATCACCCCTTCCAGCATCGGACTCAGACTCACTTCTGAGCGCCAGCGCCAAACTGCGTTAGCACTGTCGTACAATTCTTGGGGTTTCTTGCCGGTGAGCAAAACTACAGCCGTCACCGCCAAGGCGTACAGATCGCTGGAGGGGTAAGCGCGTCCCAGACGCATCTGCTCTTCAGGCGCATACCCGGGCTTTCCCAGCTGGGTGGAGAGGGCAATCAGCCCGGCGAACTGAGACAGTGCAGATGTCGCCACTTGCTTGACGCCGCCAAAGTCTATCAGCACCGGCAGCCGGTCAGAACTTCGCAAAATCAAGTTCTCCGGAGAGATATCCCGGTGAATCACCCCTTGCGAGTGAATGTAACCCAACACCGGCAGCAGATCCAGCAGCAGCTTCAGCACCTCCTCCTCACCAAACCGCGCACCGGCATTGAGCACCTCGCGGCAACTTTGCCCACCCACAAAGTCCTGCACCAAAAACAGGCGCTCAGATCCGCCCATCTGGCACTGGCACAACTCTCGGAAACGGGGAATCTGCGGGTGTTGCAGCTTGTAGAGCACAGAAGCTTCTCGCTCAAACAGTTCTTGGGCTTTTCTCAAGGCGCTGGCTTTTTGCACTTGCGGCGCGAATTCCTTTAAAACGCACAGTTCCCCAAACCGGTTCGTATCTTCCGCCAGATAGGTGCGCCCAAAACCGCCCTGACCGATTTGGCGCACCAGGCGGTAGCGAGACGCCAGAATTATCGGGGAAGCGGACGCGGCAACAGGGGGATCGCCAGAAAATTCCGCCAGCAGCTTCTCCCCACACTGGCTGCAAAAGCGATGGCCTGTTGGATTGCTATGTCCTTTACTGCAAGTGCGGGGCACCATCTTTTTGACTTTCCTGCCAAGCTTTAGTAGATATAGTAACTGTACAAAGAGAGTTTAAACAAGTCGGGATTTTCCGTATAAACTCGGTTTCACGCCCACTGCTGCCAATCTTAGAATCGGCGCGGTGGGGCACCTGTAGCGGAGACGGGCTGGAGTCAATCTGGAAAAGGGCTGTTAATTTTAAGACAGTAGCTGCAATAATGCAAATGCCGGTGTGAGCGATTGCGGGGCATTAGCCCCCTTCCACCAAGAGCGAGAATGTGATTTACTGTGTCGGTGCAGTCACTGACTGTCAGCCCGTGAGATCGGATTAATTATTTGAGGGCAAGAGGAGCGGATTGGAGAGCGGCTGGCGCGGATAGTAATCTGTGTTTTGCTCTCCGTCTCTCCTGCCCAACCCCTGCGCAGTGGTGAGAGATGGGGTGTGAAAACGAATTGTGCGGTGGGAAGAGCTTGGAGTGCGAGCGCGATGCCGGAACACTGGATGTACCGCCCGCTTTTGTTGAAACCGCTGTTATTGTGTAAAGAAATCAGAACGCTTCTCAATATGACCTCGACCGTTGAAACGACTTCTGCAAAATCCAGCCCCGCCCCACCCGGCATTGGCGGTACGGTTCAAGAATATCTGTGGACTTGGAAAAAGCGCCCGGTGAAGGTGATTTACGAAACCCTGGGAGAGGGGACGCCGATATTGCTGCTTTCAGCCTTGAGCACCGTTTCCACGCGCTGCGAAATGCGGGGGCTGGCAGAGCGCTTGGCACCTGAGTTTAAAGTCGTGGCCGTGGACTGGCCCGGGTTTGGCAGCTCAGAGTGCCCAGCTGTCAGCTACCAGCCGGCACTGTACCGCCGCTTTTTAGCAGATTTCGTCACAGACAACTTTACTGAACCGGTCGTAGTCATGGGAGCCGGTCACGCCGCCGGTTACATCATGCAGCTGGCTGGGCAAAAGTCGCCGCTCTGGTCGTGGGCGGTGCTGATCTCCCCAACATGGCGCGGTCCGCTGCCCACCGCAATGGGCGAACAGCGGTGGCTCTACCGAATCATCAAACAGATCCTGTGGTTGCCTGTGGTGGGTCAGATCCTCTACTTCCTGAATACCTTGCCCCCCTTCCTCAGCTTCATGTACCACCGCCACGTTTACGGCAACCCCCGTAACATCACCCGCAGCCTGCTCAAAGAAAAACGGGCCACCACTGCCAAAGCAGGGGCGAGATTTGCTTCCGCAGCTTTCGTCACCGGCGCGTTAGACCCCGTAACCACTCGCGGCGAGTTCCTGGAACTGTTCCAGCCCCTGCCGGTGCCCGTACTGGTGGCCATCGGGGAGCAAACCCCCCCCAAATCCCGCATGGAAATGGAAATGCTGGCCAGTTTCACCGCCGTGCAGAAGTGCTGGCTGCCCGGTTCTTTGGCCCTCCATGAAGAATACCCAGATGCCCTGGCAGATATTATCCTGCCCTTTCTCAAAAAATTTCTCTCGCGCCACAATTATCCGAAAGCCGACGAGTAACTGAACATCCGCGCCTCCTTTAATTTTTTTTAATTCGGCTTGCCACAAAGCCGAGTTAGAGGTTAAAATTGTAAAACTAAGTCGGTTTTGGTGGTGAGCAGCCACCAGACGCAAGGGGGAAAGTCCGGTGCGAGTCCGGCGCTGTCCCGCAGCTGTAATGAGACTGCCCGTCTCTGAGTCAGAATGCCCGCCGACTTTTAGGCCCCTTTCCCACATATCTGCGAGGTACAGATTCTATTGAGAATTTCCACAATCACCTGTAGGGTGGGTGACGCTAAGAGCGTCACCCACCTAAATATCCGGCGTCCCAAAGTGGTTGGCTCCCGTTTCCACAAGCCTCCGGTTAGACGGTATTCCCACAAGATGGCTGTAACTTGCCGTGGCGGACACTCGCACCGCCATCACATCTCTTCATCTCAATCCAACCTTTATTTAGTCAACTATTAGCGATTCGCTATTAGAAATAAACCCTAATAGCGCCAGGATATCCCTTGATGAACCCACAGCACACCTTATTTGTTTGCACCACTTGCGCCTCAGTTTGGCGCGACGGAAAGCGGCAAGGCACAAGTGGCGGCGAGCAACTTCTCGCGCAGCTTAAGCACCTCGCCCAAACCTGGCACTTGCAACAAGATTTTCCCATTCAGCCGGTCGAGTGCATGAGCGCCTGCAGCCACTCCTGCACTGTCTCATTTGCCGCTCCTGGAAAATACACTTATCTGTTTGGCGACTTGCCGGCTAGTGAAGAAACCTTGCCCGAAATATCGACTGCAGTGCTAGAATGCGCCAGTCAATATTTCGCCAAACCGGACGGACTTCTGCCGTGGTCAGAACGCCCAGAACCCCTGAAAAAAGGTATCCTAGCCAAAATTCCCCCATCCCAACCCACTAATAGCTGATGCCCCAAATACCCTAGGGTTCTAAATCGCAGCTATATAGCGTTTCTCTTCGAGTTGTGAAAAGGCAGAAACCCGGTTTCTTTGAAAAACCCGGTTTCTTTGAGAAACCGGGTTTCTGGCGACTCTTCTTTGAAAAACCCGGTTTCTTTGAGAAACCGGGTTTCTGGCGACCGGGTTTCTGGCGACTCTGAAAAACCCGGTTTGTTTGAGAAACCGGGTTTCTGGATACTCTGAAAAACCCGGTTTCTTTGAGAAACCGGGTTTCTGGGACAAAACCTGCCTGACCGTTTCATTAAATCTTTTCTCCCATGAGTGCAAAAATACCCGTTACCGTAATCACCGGCTTTCTCGGTGCCGGCAAAACCACCCTGATTCGCCACCTGCTGCAAAACAATCAAGGCCGCAAAATCGCCGTTCTCGTCAACGAATTCGGCGAAGTCGGAATAGATGGCGAACTCCTGCGCTCCTGCCAAGTATGCGACGAAGAAGGAGACGCCGGCAGCAACATAGTTGAACTCACCAATGGCTGTCTGTGCTGCACTGTTCAGGAGGAATTTCTCCCCACCATGCAGCAGCTTCTCAAGCGGCGAGAGCAGATTGATTGCATGCTGATTGAAACCTCCGGACTCGCACTGCCAAAACCCTTAGTGCAAGCCTTTCGCTGGCCAGAAATTCGCACCGGCGCAACCGTGGATGGCGTCGTCACTGTGGTAGACTGTGAGGCGGTAGCCGCCGGCACCTTTGTCAGCAACCCCGAGGCACTGCAAGCCCAGCGACAAGCTGACCCCAGTTTAGAGCACGAAACCCCGATTGAGGAACTGTTTGAAGACCAGCTCGCTTGTGCCGATTTGGTGTTGCTGACGAAGGCGGATTTGCTAGACTCCCCCACGCAAAACAAGGTGCGGGAGTGGCTGCAGCAACAACTGCGAGCCGGTGTTAAAATTGTCCCTTGTGAAAATGGCGCAATCAGTCCGGATGTCCTGCTGGGATTCAACGCCGCAGTGGAGGACAATTTAGACAGCCGCCCAAGTAACCACGACACTGAGGAAGAACACGATCATGACGATGAAATTAACTCGGTTTACTTGGCGCTCAAGCAAGCTTTTCAGCCGCAAGCGCTGATTGAACAGCTGCAGAAACTAATCCGGCAACAGGAGATTTACCGGATTAAAGGTTTTGTGGAAGTTCCCAACAAACCGATGCGCATGGTTTTGCAGGGAGTGGGCGGGCGTTTTGACTATTTTTACGATCGGCTGTGGCAGCCCTTTGAACCCCGCGAGACGCGCTTGGTGTTTATTGGTCGCGCTCTCGACCAATCTCAAATTCAGGCAGTTTTTGCGACTGTTTAAATTTGTCGTGAAAGCGGAGAAACCCGGTTTCTGGAAGAAACCGGGTTTCTGATCATTTACAACTTTTATAGCTGCCAAAA
Organism: Oscillatoria sp. Prado101; assembly: GCA_025454445.1. Classification (GTDB taxonomy): domain Bacteria; phylum Cyanobacteriota; class Cyanobacteriia; order Cyanobacteriales; family Oscillatoriaceae; genus Oscillatoria. The sequence continues at coordinate 11,106 of JALOOK010000117.1, forward strand.
AAACTTTTTTATCTTCAGTAGAAGTGCGGAATACAGAGAGCGCGTTTTGTGCGCGGCACAGGGTTTTTACGGGAACCGCCCGACCGGCGTTTTCGCTACAGTGCCACCAGGCCCTCACGCAGTGGCCCGTATTTGTGCCGGGGACACCAAACCGGGGGCAATCGCCCGCCGCGCAGGTGGGCTGTACAGACCGCTGAAACTCCGAGTCTGTAGGTATTATACCCTAAAGAGTGGGGGCGGATTGCTTTAAAATTGTTTAAGTTTATGATAAAACTTAACAATAGCTCCTAGGGAGAAACAGCTATGGCTTCACCAGCAGCAGGGCCAGAAATTGACATAGCGCCGTTTATCGATCACGCCTTGCTCAACCCAGCAGCAACTCCGGCGATGGTCGAGAAGTGGTGTTCAGAGGCAGAAAGGTTTGATTTCGCGGCGGTTTGCGTGTATCCCGCTTGCGTGGGTTTGGCGGCCAATCTGCTCCACGGCAAAAAGCCCAAAGTCTGTACGGTGATAGGCTTTCCCACCGGCGCGACCACAGCAGCAACAAAACTTTACGAAGCGCAAGAGGCGGTGGAAAATGGGGCGGCAGAACTGGATGTGGCCATCAACTTGGGCTTCCTGAAAGCGGGCAAAACCAGCGAAGTCCACCGGGAAATTGCGGAAATTTGTCAGGAAACCGGCAAACCGGTGAAGGCCATCTTAGAAATGGCCCTGCTGACCGAGGCTGAGAAGCGCCTAGCTGCAGAGATTTGCGCCGATGCCGGTGTAGCCTTCCTGAAAACCAGCAGCGGCTGGCACGGTGGAGCCACAGTGGAAGACGTGCGCCTGCTCAAAGAAATCACCAAAGGGCGAATTGGCATCAAAGCATCCGGGGGAATCCGCACCCACGAGCAAGCCCTAGATTTAATTGTGGCCGGCGCGACGCGCCTGGGCACATCTCGCAGTGTGGACTTGCTCCGCCAGCGGCATGCCGTGGGGGTGGCGACTCCAAGCTAGCAGTCAGCTGAAGCTGGCGGTAGGGTGCCGGTTGAGTAAAAATGCCGATTGGCTGTAGTGCAGTGCGGTTTTTTCTCTCTGCCGCTCCCCCTCTTCCCCTGTTGCCCCGTGAGAAGATTTTTACTGGAGTGGGATGCTACCGGCTTTCAGCCCTCAGGCGATAACCTTTTCACCGAAGGCCATTGAACAATAAAATGAGTCGAACCTACAAAGCCACTGGAATTAACCTTAAGGGAGTGCCGATGGGCGAGTCCGACCGGCTGCTGACAGTGCTGACGCCAGAGTGTGGCTTAATTCGGGCGATAGCTCCCGGCGCTCGCAAGCAAAACTCCAGTTTGAGCGGGCGAAGTGGCTTGTTTGTGGTCAACGAGCTGCTGGTGGCCAAAGGGCGCTCCCTGGACAAAATCACCCAAGCGGTCACCGTAAAAACCTACCCCGGTTTGAGCCGCTCTCTAGAAAAACTGGCAGCAGCACAGTATTTAGCGGAACTGGTGCTCTGTCAAGCGATGAGCGACCAGCCACAAGAGGAGCTATTTTCCCTGCTGTGCGAGCATTTGAGCCGCCTGGAGCGCTGGGAGTTGCCGGCGGCGGGCCAAAAGCCCCTGCCGGTGGTGGCCCTATTAGCCCACGGCGTTTTTCACATGCTAGCCCTGGCGGGAATTGCCCCGCAAGTTCAAAGCTGCTGCCTGTCGCAGCGCCGGCTCAACCCAGATTTCAGCCATCCCAACTGGCGTGCCGGGTTCAGTGTCTCCTTGGGCGGAACCGTGAGCGTCTCGGAAATCGCGCCCCCCGGAACACCGGCACACCCGCCCTCCGAGGCGGCAAAAACTGCGTTCAGCAACCACCGGCTTGTCTGCAGCTCCGGAACGCCAGTGAAACTGGACGCCCAGCTAAAAGCAGTGGAGCTTGCCTTGTTGCAGCAGCTGGCGGCTCCCCAGCTTTCTTGGCCAGATGCAGCCTCAGCAGCTCACCCAGCCCGCACCATAGAGACGGCATGGGTTTCCGTTGAGCGCATTTTGCGTCAATATGCTCAGTATCACTTCGACCGGTCGATACGTTCTGCTGCCCTAATGGATAACTATTCTGCATCCCTTGCCAATTTCCCCGCCAGCTATGATGCGACTGTCAGATTCTGAGCTCAAAACAGCTGGTTCACCCCAGCAGCAACACCGCAAGCCTGCCTCTCAGGCCAGCCATTCGGGCAATTTGTCTCCCATTGGGAAACAGCAGGAAAATTTGTCTGCCAACGGCACTCAAATCCCCGACCGCCAGTCGGCTTCCAGTCCGGCTGTGAGCCGCAAAACTCCTAAATCCGAAACAGCACTGCCAAAAAGTGCTGAACCGGCAGTGAGCGAGCGGCAAGCCGAAGAATTAACAAGCAACGGAACTAACTGTGCGCCTGCGCCGGAGTCGAGCTCTCCCCTCCCCCCTCCCCCCCCAGAACCGCCGACACCGGAAAAGGGTTTTGTGCCGGTGCTGAAAAACAGCAACTTCTTGTCCCTGTGGGGGGGGCAGGTGTTTTCCCAGCTGGCGGACAAGGTGTATCTGGTGCTGATGATTGCCCTGATCGCCAACCGCTTTCACACCGGCGAGCAAACGATCAGCAGCTGGGTGTCGGCCATTATGATAGCCTTCACCATTCCTGCCGTGCTGCTGGGCTCCCTTGCCGGGGCTTTCGTGGACAGGTGGCAAAAAAAAGCCGTGCTGGTGGCGACAAACCTGCTGCGAGGCGTGCTGGTTTTGGCCCTGCCGGCGCTGTTGTGGCTCTCTCAAGGAAAAGAACTGGCTGGAGTGCCCCTCGGTTTCGGCCTCATGCTAGCGGTTTCTTTCCTGGTTTCGACGCTGACCCAGTTTTTCGCACCGGCAGAACAGGCGGCGATTCCGCTGATTGTGGACCGGCGTCACCTGCTGTCGGCGAATTCCCTGTACACCACAACTATGATGGGGTCGCTGATTGTGGGCTTCGCCGTCGGAGAGCCGCTGCTGGCCCTGGCAGACCGCCTGATTGGCTTTGCTGATATTGGCAAGGAACTGGTGGTGGGCGGGAGTTACGTCCTGGCGGGACTGCTGCTGCTGCTGCTGAGAACGGGTGAGAAAATAAACCCCGCTGAGAAAGAATACCCTCACGTCTTTGAAGATATCCGCGATGGGCTGCGCTACCTGAAAAAACAGCCTCACGTCCGCGCCGCTATGATTCAATTGGTGATTTTGTTCTCCATTTTTGCGGCTTTGGCGGTTTTGGCGGTGCCTCTGGCGGAGTTAATCCCCGGCATGAAAGCCTCCCAGTTCGGCTTTTTGCTAGCAGCTGGCGGCGCGGGGCTGGGTTTGGGGGCGGCTGTGATTGGCCATGCTGAACTGCGGCTGTCTCACTTTCAGCTGAGTATGGCGGGCTCTGCCGGCATGGCGGCGTCTCTCGTCGGTATGTCCCTGTTTGATGCGCAGCTGTGGCCAGAACTGCTGCTGATCGCTCTGCTGGGGGCGTTTGCTGCAGTCGTCGGGGTGCCGGTGCAAACGACGATTCAGGCAGAAACGCCAGAAGAAATGCGGGGGAAGGTGTTCGGGCTGCAGAACAATGCCATTAATATTGCCCTGAGTTTGCCCCTGGCTCTAGCCGGTGTGGCGGAAGCTTTCTTGGGTTTGAAGGTGGTGTTTCTGGGCTTGGCGGCGCTCACCGTCGCCGGTGGTGTCCTGACCTGGTATATTTCCCGTAATTAGGCATCTGCCAGTAAAGTGCGAGCCACTTTACTGCTATTCACCCCCTAGCCCATCCCACCGCAATGCACATCGCTTGGCTTGGAAAAAAATCACCATTTTGTGGTAATGTTACTTACTCGCGCGAAATCACTAACGCTCTGTTAGATCGGGGACATCAGGTCAGCTTTTTCCACTTCGAGCAAGAAGCTGCTGACCCGGATAGCTTTTTCCCTTCCTGGCTTGCCGGTCAGGGACAACCCCGCAAGCTGCCGGAAGCTGCGGAAACTAGCGGCTGGACTCTGGCTTGCGAAGTTCCTTTACCCTGCCTTTATAAATCTACAATTTACACGGTTCCCACTCTCAGATCGAGCAAGGTGCTGGCGGAGTCGCTGGCGCGGCTGAAACCGGATTTGGTTCACGCTTCTCTGACTCTATCTCCTCTGGATTTTTTGCTCCCGGAAATCTGTGAGGAACTGGATTTGCCTCTGGTGGCGACTTTCCACCCGGCGTTCGAGCGCAAACCGCGCACTTTAACTTCTAGCACCCAGCAGCTGACTTACCAGCTGTACGCTCCTTTTCTGGCGAATTATGACCGGACGATTGTTTTTTCCCAAATGCAGCGGGAGTTGTTGGTGAAGCTGGGGGTGCCGGCTTCTCAGGTGGCGGTGATTCCTAATGGGGTGGATGCGCTGAAATATTCTCCTGGCCCTTCGTCGCTGAAGGCGGAACTGGGGCGGGAGCGCATTTTTGTTTATCAGGGGCGAATTGCGCTGGAAAAAAATGTCGAGGCGCTGCTTAAGGCTTGGAAAAAGTCGGAGATGGGGCCAGAATGTCAGCTGGTGATTGTGGGAAATGGCCCGCTAGCGGCGTCTCTGATGCCGTTTTATGGGGAGGAGTACGGGATTACTTGGCTGGGTTTTATTGGTGACGAGCAGCGGCGCATTGAAATCCTCCGGGGGGCGGATGTTTTTATTTTGCCTTCTTTAATGGAGGGGCTGTCTCTGTCTCTGCTGGAGGCGATGTCTTGCGGTTTGGCTGCTTTGGCAACGGATGCCGGTGCGGATGGGGAAGTGCTGGAAGGGGGTGCCGGTGTGGTGCTCAGAACTGAGGGGGTGACGGCGCAGCTGCGGAATTTGCTGCCGGTGTTTCGCGATCAGCCTGAGTTCTGTGCGCTGCTTGGGCAAAAGGCGCGTCAGCGGGTGCTGGAACGCTACACTCTCAGCGGAAATGTCACTCAGCTGGAAAGGCTTTATGAGGAGGTTCTGCGCCTGCACCAGCGCTCTTGGCTGAAGTGGCGGGTTTAGCTTTGTGGGGAAAAATTCAGTTTGTGAGAAACCGGGTTTCTTTGGGTGGGTCAATTGAGAGGTAATGGTTCCTAAGAAACCCGGTTTCTGGCATAAGTGGCTACTGCTATAATTAGCTATAAACATCTTCAGGTTTCTTAGAGTTTCCTGGTTTCTGAAACCAGAAGAGGTGCCGGTGCGGAACGGAACGCACCGGCATGAAATTCACCTCCAGCGAAGTGTCAATAAAATTATGCTCAGTCTGATCAGAAACGCTGCCGGTAAAATCCCAAACCTATTCCAGGAAGATACAGCAACGACAGCATCCAGAATATTCCTGTGGGGCGCATGGGCGGTTTATGTGGGCTACCTGTTGCTGAGTGACTTCGCGCCAGGAGAGTCACTCCTGCACATTAAACCGGAAACCTTGCAAGAGGCATTAGACTTGAGCCTGAATTTCTGGTTTGTGATCCCAACTCTGTTCCCAAACTCCGCACCGGCGCTCAACCCAGCACTGGAGGGATTATTCAACCTTGTCGTGACTTGGGGCTTGCTATTTTGGGGGTTTCTAATTGACGGTCGCCACCAGCGATTACCCATTATAGCATTTCTGACCGGCACGGCGTTTCTCACCAATGTATTCTATCTCCCCTGGCTGGCATTGCGGCAACCCAATCCCCACACTCCCAAAGGTTCCCTCACCTTGTTAGAAAGGATAGCAGAAAGTCGAGCTTTTCCCCTGGTTTTAACCGGCGCAGTTGCGGCTTCAGTCGCTTGGGCGACATCGGCGCGTCCAGAATTTGGGGACTTGAGATCGCGTTGGGAAGCGCTGTTAGAATTGATCTCTACCGACCGATTGGCGCACTCGTTTTTTATAGATATTATCGTTTTCTGGATATTCCAGTCATGGCTTGTGGGAGATGACATGGCTCGCCGCAATTGGCGCGCACCCGCGCC
>JALOOK010000118.1 GCA_025454445.1 Oscillatoria sp. Prado101
CTCCCGCCCAGTGCCGGTGCTGCCCCCTGTAGCCCCAACCTCCCCGGCGGCTGCCTCACCAGGGGCAATAGAAATCCCTGTTCCCCCGCCCAACGCACCTGCAGTTCCAGTCGCAGTCGGGCCGGCCTCGTCGAGGCCCTCAGCCCTGCCCACCCTTGATTCTCCCCCGCCGCCGACTGCAGTGCTGCAGGTTCCCGGCATCCCCGGCGGCAGCAGCATCCCAGCCGGCACGGGCGGGCAATCTTTCCCGCCCCTACCGCCCAGTAGCGCTGCCGGCCAGCCCCCACCCCCGCCTGGTGGCCAGCCGGCCTTGGGCCTCCGCTATCGGGTAATTGTCCAGACGCGCTCTGAAAGAGAGCAAGATCGCGTCCGCGCCCTGGTGCCCCAAGCCTTTCGCACCTACCTCAACGGTCAGGCGGTCATGCAGGCGGGAATCTTTAGCGACGCCAACAACGCTGAGCAACTGCAGCAAATGCTGCAAAATAACGGCCTGAAAGCCACTGTGGAACTGCTGCAGTGACCTCTGATTTGAACCGCTGATAAGCGATTGTAAACGCTGGCGATCTGAAATTAATCTGCGTTTATATGAGCCATCTGCGGTTATAATAAAATTGCGGCAAACGCACTGTCATCTGCCCGCTCAAAAGGCTTGAATTTGCTCAATGACCCACTCAAAAGTTTCCCGAAACAGGTTGAAAGTAAGTTCGTCCTGCAAGGTAGACAGGCGCAAAATCGGCAATCTTATTTCCCCTTTGTCTGCGGGGAGAGAAAGACCAATTGAACTCAATTTAGTTCTCAATTCTTGCCATTTGTCTTCAGAATTAAAGGGCGGCAGGGATGCGTAAGAGCTGGAGGCAATTCCCAGCTGGCCTGCAATGTCAACTGTGAACAGTTCTTGCTGCCACATCCCTTTGCCATCGAGCTTGGCAGAAAACCCTCCGTAGGTGTCGCCGATGCCCCAGTGAACTTCAATTGCAGGTGCTTGGTCGCAAGCCCATTCATGTATCTTTCTAGCAATTTTAGCCTCATCCCTCCCCCGTCTGGCTTCAAATTCTTGAAAGAACGAAACCTCGTCCCACCGCCTTCTTTCGCGAGTGGCGCTGGCTTTCTTCTGCTGCGCTTCCGCCGTCTGGCCGATCAGTCTGGCCACCAGAGTCCGCAAATCCTCCGGACTCACATACTGCTTAATTTCCAGCGCCAGCACTTCTGCGGGGTCCATCTGTTCATTGAGAAACTCCACAACCCGCCGGATTTCTGGGCCAATCGCATCCGCTACGAACACCAAGCGAATTTTGCCTGCTTGCAGGTTGGTTTTGACTTTCTGCCAAAACCTCTCTTCGTCAGCCTCAGCGCCGAGAAACTCTTCAAACACCTGTTCCGGATCGCGACCGAGATCCCGGCAGTTGGATTCAAACTGGCCAATGATTGACTCCACCGGCCAGTAAGCCGCCACATTGGCCGCATATTCCAGCATCTGGCCCATTACTTCCCGCCGGCTTGCTTGGTGCGAGTTGCGCTTGACTGTGACCAGGGTGGGAGTCGCATCCTGTCCGAGAAATAAATGATCCAGCGCCCACCGCAACGGGCCTTCTTCTTCGGCTGGCACTGCAAGTTCCCGCGAAATCAGCAGCCAGTGTCGCGGCGTCGCTTTATCTATTTGATCCCCCGCTAAGAGATTTGGATATTTTTCCAGCAGTTCTTGCAGCTGGTCTTCCGAATCATAGGCTTGTTCTGTCATTTCGACAAGCCGGTCGCCATCCTGTATCAGATAAATGCCGCCACTCATGAAATTCTCCCTATTGTTGCTGATGAGCCAGATGCGCCACTGCTTTCAGGTATCTCTCGCTGCTCAATCAAGTCCGAAACCACCCACCTGCATGAGTGTATTTCAGCCATATCTGGTTGACCGCACACAGCTACTTCCGATTTTAGCTTCTGCTGCCAGTGTAAGTAAAATGGGGTGTCGCGCCCCACAAACCCTTGCCAGAGGTGGGATTTGTCACCCACCGCCGCCAAGGCTGGCTTTCCTCCCCAAAGAAACCGCACGACCAGAAGCCCCCAGCTTTAGGAGAAAAGGATAAATTCCTTGCGCTCGACTCCCTGAGCGCTGCCTGGAGTTGAATCCGCGCCAACCCGTTCTTTTCCAAGCGGGTTGCTTTCAATTAATTTGCGCTCTCTCCCAACCGGCAGCAATGAAAATTAAATCATTTAATCTGCATTTTCATTTCAGCCATCACCACTATTTATGCCATATATATATAGCTATTTAACCGCCGCAACACTTTCTTGAAGCGAAATTAAATGTTTGAGAACCCTCTGGAAACACCCTGCCTGACCGCACCCCTGTCCCGCTCCCGCGCCGCCCCTCCCGAAATTGTCTCAAACCGATTTTTTGCAGGGGTTGCGCCGACATGTGTCCCCCAGATTTAATATTAGTTTCGCCCCCTCTGAATTAAACGCTAAATGTTTAAGTTAAACCTCTAACATCCCAGCATGCAAGCTTTGTGCGGCCTGCTAGCACGCAGAAAAAGCATAAACAGTAACTAGCGTAAGAGCTTATATTTTAGATGCTAATATTTGCAATAAATCGCTCATCTAAAATCTAAACTCTCTCCTGTAAACTCTAAAATTACCCTGATATCTTGCCGGTGAAGACTCGCTGAGCTGGGCCAGTCATGTACACTCGCCCGTCAGCTTCTGACCATTCGATTTCCAGACACCCGCCCGGGAGTTCAACGGTGGCGCGGCGACAGCACCTGCCGGTCAAAACGCCGGCAACCAAGGAAGCGCAAGCGCCGGTGCCACAAGCCAGTGTAGCCCCCGCACCCCGCTCCCACACCCGCATTTTCAAGTAATCCTCGGCAACCACCTGAATAAATTCCGTATTTGTCCGCTTAGGAAAAGCCGGGTGACGCTCAAACAGAGGGCCAATCGTTTCCAGAGGCACAGCCCAGACATCATCCACAAAAGTAATGCAGTGGGGGTTGCCCATACTGACACATGTCACCGTCCAAGACTGACCGGCCACTTCCAGCCAGGTATTGACAACTTTCTCGCCCGCAGCGCCCTGGGTAGTGGGAATTTCAGCCGCTTGCAGGCGGGGTTGCCCCATATCCACCGTCACCTGGCCATCGGGGCGCAACTGGGGCGTCATAACGCCGGCCAGGGTGTGGACGCGATACAAGCGCTCAGCAGCAGATTTTCCCTCCCCGCCCTCCAAATCCGCCAAAAACCGGGCCAGACAGCGGATGCCATTGCCACACATTTCCGGTTCCGAGCCATCCGAATTAAAAATCCTCATGGTATAATCACTCCCCTCCTGTCCAGGAAGAGCGAAGATCGCCCCATCAGCGCCCACACCAAAATTGCGGTGGCACAGCCGCACGGCTTGCTCAGGCGTTAACATTGGTTCTGACGAGGCGCGATTGTCAATCAGAATGAAGTCGTTGCCGAGTCCGTGATATTTTGTAAATTCGATGTCCATTGATTTTTTCGCTTCTAGCTTCAACCATTAATTATGGCTCATTCAGACACCTCAAAGCTTTCCGGGGGTGTCCTTAGAAAGAAAAGCCCGCTTTTGGCGAGCGCGACTTGCGATCTGACAGCTGGCGCGAGAAATCTGTAAACGTTCTGCAAATTATCCCCCCCTAAGGATTTAATTATGGCTGACTTCGATACTACCCTGCCCAGCATTCGCCAAATTCAGAACATTATTAAAGACAAAAAACAAGTCCAAGTGAAGCTCCTCACCGGCGAGCTACTGGCTGGCCAAGTTTTGTGGCAAGACAAAGAATGCCTTTGCCTCGTAGAAGGATCGGGCCAGCAGACTTTCGTCTGGCGGCAAGCGATTGCCTATGTCAAGCCGAACATGTCATAAAACTGTCCGCCTGCAAAAATCTGAGAGTAAAATTAACACCTCTTAACTCCACCCCCCATACTGGCAAAACCCACTCCCTCTCAAACCTCTTTCTTGGCGAACTTGGCGTCTTGGCGGTTCAAATTTAAAACCGGCACCTGGAGATCCGGCAGCTGAGTTTCAGGCGCAATCCACTGCTGCACCTGAATCAGCGAATGGAAGCCACCGCAGATCAGGAGGCAGTCCCCCGCTAGCAGGGAGGTGTCGCCGTGAGGAAAGCGGATAAACTTGCCCTCGCGGCGGATGGCTTGCACTTGCACCCCATACAGCCTGCGCAAGTCCAGTTCCGAGAGCGTCTTGCCGGAGGCGTTGCTGGAATCGGGCACCGTCAGCCACTGACAAGAAGAGTGTCCGGTGGGAACGGCGACTTCGCCCTTAGCCAGCTGTTCAAAAGCCGCCAGTTCTTCAGAGTCTCCCACCAGCAGCAGCCGGTCATCGCCTTGCAAGATTGTCCCGGCATTGGGATAGTCAATTTCCTCCCCAGACCCCCGGCGAATGGCCATCAAGGTGACGCCGGTCAGGCGGCGCAGGTCGGTTTCTTCCAGCGTCATGCCCGCCAGGGGAGATGGCTCTGGCAGCGAGTACCACTTACTGTTCATATCCCGCGCCGCAGAGTACACCTCTCGCGACACCTGAGAGGCGGATCGCTCAGGGCGCAAATCCAAGTAATGGCTGTTGCGGATTTGCGCCACTTCCCGCTCAATCGCCTGCAGGGGCAATCCCATCCCCGCCAGCAGGTGAGCTGACAGTTCCAAGCTAGCCTCAAATTCAGGCTGCACCACCTCCCGCGCTCCCAACTGGTAAAGCAATTCTATCTCCTTATCCCGGGTAGCGCGGACAACGATATCCAGGTCGGGGGCCAACTCCAAAGCTCGCTTCAGGCAGAGTCGGGTGCTCGTGGGGTCTGGGAGAGCGATGGCCATTCCCCAGGCCCGATCGGCACCGGCGGCTTCCAGAACGTGAAAACTGGCGGCATTGCCGTACACATAAGGCACGCCTAATTCTCGCATCTGCTGGATCGCACTTTCCGACTGGTCGATGACCACCACCGGCAGCCCGTGTTCTCGGGCCAGCCGGACAATATTTTGTCCCGCACGCCCGCCGCCGGCGACAATGACGTGATTTTGCTGCGGCACCTCACCGGACACTTCCACCGGCACGTCTGCAGGCTCTAAATAGGACTGCAGCCACGGCAGTTCCAGCAATTGCGGCACTAGGCGCAGCACGAAGGGCGTCAGCACCAGCGTCACTGCAGTGGTGCCCAAAATCAGCAAGTAAACCCGGCGGGAAACCAGGCCCAGCGCTTGGCCGGCACTGGCGAGCACGAAGGAGAATTCCCCAATCTGGGCCAGTCCCAAACCGGCAGTGACTGCAGTTTTCAGGGAATAGCCGAACGCTCGCACCAGGGGAGTGACAATTAAAAACTTGCCGGCCAAGACTAGCGCCACCAGTCCCAGAATCAGTTCCAGATTGTTCCACAGGAACTTGGGGTCGATGAGCATGCCCACCGAGACAAAAAATAGGGCGGCAAATATATCCCGTATGGGTTCGACGTAGGTGAGAGTTTGGTCAGCGTACTCCACTTCCGAAATCATCAGACCGGCGACAAAGGCACCCATCTCAATGGAAAAACCCAGCCGGTGCGTCAGCAGGGCAATGCCCAAGCACAGGGCGACCACTCCCAGCAAAAACAGCTCCCGGCTTTCTGTTGCAGCCAGGAATCGCAGCAAGCGGGGGACGATCCAGATGCCGGCGGCAAAAGCGCCGGCGGCAAACAGCCCGATCCGCAATAGCGCCCAAGCCACTGCCATACCGATCGCTTCAGGGGGTTCGTCGAGGGCCGGCAGCACGGCCAGCATCAGGCCCAGTGCCAGGTCTTGCACCACTAAAATTCCCAGCATCACCTGTCCGTGAGGCGTTGAGGTTTCGTTGCGCTCCATCAAGCACTTGAGCACCACTGCAGTGGATGATAGGGAGAGGATGGCTCCTAAGAACACTCCCTGTGCCGGTGAGCTCACCCAGCCGGTGATCAACGACACTGAGGTGGCCACCAGAATCGTCAGGGCCATTTGCAGCCCGCCTCCGCCGAGACTGATCGCTTGCACTTTTCTGAGTTCGGCGAAAGAAAACTCAACGCCAAGGGCGAACAGCAGGAAGGCGACGCCGAATTGAGCCAGGGTTTCCACCTGCACGATTTCTTTTATCAGTCCCAGCCCAGCAGGGCCAACGATCATTCCCCCCAGCAGATAGCCCAGCAAGGCCGGTTGGCGCAGCAGTGATGCCAGCAGCCCTCCCGCCGCCGCAGCTGCCAGAACCGTGACCAAATCCACGATCAGTCTAAAGTCTTCTTGCACTGGCTTTATGAGAAAAAGTGTTAAGTTATATTATCTTAGCAACTTTCTGGCGAATCTAGGGAAACCTGGGTATAATAAATTCTCAGATAATCAGACCTTGTGGTTTACCGCAGGTAGTCTCTAATGGAAAGTCAATTGCGCCCCCGCCAACAGCTCAAATTATTACAAAATTTTCAATTCGTTAATTGTCCGTGGTTATTTGGGATAAATTGCTATTTACGAAATTAATTGTTAATTAAATATATCCCTAAGCCCTATAATAATATCCAAAGAATACCTAAACTTTAAACATTTATATTGATATTTCAGAGAATGTAAGCGGACATATATGTTAAAAGCTTTGCAGAGACAATCTATCTTTTCTTTCCTTGGCGAAGCGTCTTGGCGGTTTTCAAAAAGATCATTAACTAAAAATAAAAATAAAAAAAAGCTTAACGCCAAGCAAGCCTTAAGGTAAGCTCTCGACCCGCCATTGCTAGAGCAATTGCAAAGAATAAGTTACCGGTGTAAATCGGGGCGGGGCGAAGGGGTTCGATCCTGTTGCCGGAAAAGAGATGGAAAGGGTTGGAAACTGCACAAGCGAAACGCTAGTCTAAAAGCCGATAGACATTGAATCCCAATCCTGTATGACTCCTGCGCACGAAAAGAACCATCTGTGGAATCAGTGGCTGGGTTTAACCCCACGCCCGACACGAATTGCTGCCGGCGATTCCGCCCCGGCGCAGCCACAAAAGCGAGCCGACTGGCAAAAGACGCTGCTGAGAGCGGGCATGGCTTTGGCGATGGCCAGCTTGGCGCTGCCGGTGCGGGCTTTGCAAGTGCAGCTGGCACCGGCCAATCCCCAACTGGGGGACACCCTGTCGGTCACCGTTCAGGTGGATGCCGGTGGGGCGGAGAACCCAACGGTTTCCGTGAATAAGGAAACCTACCCCACCTTCCCCATTGGCCAGAATCGCTTTCGCGCCTTGCTGCCCACGACGCCCCTAGACCCTCCTGGAACATGGCAAATCCAGGTGACAGGCGACTCTCAGGTGCGCAATTTAGCCGTGCGGGTGCGAGATCGGGACTTTCCCACCCAGTCCATCTGGCTGCCTCCCGGGCAAGACGGAAACGTCAGCGATTATGAATTCGACCGGGTAGACGCCTTCAAAAAATTAGACACGCCGCAAAAATTCTGGAATGGGCCGTTTCTGCGGCCTAACGCCGGTGAAATCACAACGATTTACGGGGTTCGCCGCTACTATAATGGTAAATTTGCGGAAGACTATTACCACCGGGGGGTGGACTACGCCGGTGACTATGGCTCGCCGGTGCTGGCACCGGCAGCCGGTCGCATTGCCTTAGTGGGGCGGGAAGCCGACGGGTTCGAGGTTCACGGCAACTGCATTGGCATTGACCACGGTCAGGGGGTTACCAGTATTTACTTGCACCTGAGCCGCATTAACGTCAAGGAGGGTGACTTTGTGAAAGCCGGTCAAGTGATTGGCGCACTCGGCTCCACCGGCGCTTCCACAGGCCCGCACCTGCACTGGGGGTTGTACGTCCACGGCAAGTCTGTCGATCCAGTTCCCTGGAGATATAACGGATTTGAATAGAGGCGCGGCGTGGCAACTGTGGGGTTAGGGGCTAGAATGGTTCTACCCCCTAACCGGGAAACAAGCAGCGCTCCCTGTCTTTAAAGATAAATTGTATATATAGAAAATATAAAGAATGTTTATAAATATGGATCAGCTTTACCACGGCATTCAGCAGCTTAACCGTTCCAATAAAAATGCCTACAAACGGATTGTGGGCCAAGTCGGGCGGCTGGGAGAGCAACACAGAATCCATGCAGGCAACAAATTAAGGTCAGAATCCCACATGTTCGCTGTCAAAAAATCTTGACAGAGCGGCAAATTGCAGGGACAGACAATATTTTTTGGCAGTTAGAGCGACAGACGGCAAGCCTGTTCATCGTTTTATTAAAGAAAATGCTGATGGCAAAGCGCTACCATATCAAGTGGCTAATAAATAGATGAAATTAGTTTTCAAGGCCCGGCAGTATGGCAGATATGCTGGAAAAGTTTATAAAGGAAAACCCTATGCCTTCTGCGGTATTCCTGAAATTGCGGGTGAGAAAGAAACGATATAAAATCGCTCAGCAGGCAGTTATGTCAGGTTCGACACAAACAAGATTTTCAGGAAAATGGCTGGGAGAAAACGAATATTTAAGCCATCGGTAACATCCGGCTCCCCGTGTGGCCGGTTGGCAAGACCTACATTTCCCAGTGTGGCGCTCAACCAACTGCTTCTCTAACCGCTCAAGGGAGAGCGCTCCAGTCCAAAAGCGAGACAGCTGCGCGGGAAAGCGAATTAAGAGGGAGCGGATTAGGAGTGGGACGGGCCGGTTCATTAATCAGGATTGAAATGCCGCCTATAATATATTGCGTAAGCCAACTAGCGCAAGCGCCGCTGCCCGACTAGAAATAGGTTTCTCTGCTTTTCCGGTAGAGGCGCGTGCAAGCGCAGCGCCCCCTGGCCGCGCCCGTCCGGGGAAAAGCCTACAAAAATGTAGATCCGGTCAAAGTAGATATTTGATCGGTTTTGACGTGAACTGTAACATGGTGCCGTAGAGTGTAGAGGTGTTATGAGTATTGAAAAAATCGTTGAGCAGGCACTGCAGGACGGTTATTTGACGCCTGCTATGGAGGCGGAGGTTGGTCGCATCTGCAACACGGCTTCTGAACTGTCCATAGAAGAGTATATGGCCCTCGACCGTCTGATGGGGGCGCTTTTAACGGGTGAAGTCGTTGTCTTGCCCCGCAAACAGTTCATCAACGTCATGGAAGAGCTGGTGCTTTCAGAGGCTATCGCCCGAGTGGCAGAAATAGAAGCCACCAGCGAGCGCTCCCTGGACGTTGGAGACATTGCTGCTTACGCCCTCAACCGGCTCCCACCCCTGTACGCCACCACAGAAGAGGGTGCGAACTTTCAGCGCTCCCGCGCCAGAGAGGAACTCCAGGAACTGATCGCCCAGCAAGTCAGTGAAGCAATCTCCCGCAACCTCGACCAGCCGGACTTTTTCCCGGAAAGGCTTCCTCTCGGCAAGTCGTCGGGCAACGAAGTCCTGACTCAAGTCAGCGCCTTGCTGCAGGCATACGCCCCTAACTACGAACAAAAACCCAAAGGCTCTCTGTGAGGGGATTTTAGATTGGAGCTAACAGATTTTAGATTAAATTAACAATTGCCCCTGCTCTCCCTCCAGGCGGCAGCTTCAGCTAAAGAGTTCGATCTTGCCTCCTGCAGGGGGTGCGCTCAGTACCAGCATTGCGTATAATAAAAAATTTACAGAAAACTTTGACGCTTGCTGGAAGGAGAGAGCCCCCTATGGCCCGCATGTACTACGACGCCGACGCTAATTTAGACCTATTAGCCAACAAAACAATTGCCATCATCGGCTATGGCTCCCAAGGTCACGCCCACGCCCTCAATCTCAAAGATAGCGGCATCAACGTCTTTGTCGGGGTGTATCGTGTCAGCTAGTCAGCCGATAATGACAAGGATGCCGGTCTT
>JALOOK010000538.1 GCA_025454445.1 Oscillatoria sp. Prado101
CCTGACAGCTTCCAGCGCTTCCTTCGTGGAGGAACGCTGCGGGAAGTCCCGCCGCACCATTTTGTCTAAAATATCCCCTAACTTCTGGCTCACCGGCACTCGATCGCGCCAGATAACTTCCTGGGTAGCGGGATTTACTGGAAGTTGCAGCGGGTGTTTTACCGTCAGAGCTTGAATCGCAATCATTCCCACCGCATAGACATCACTTTTCAAATCCGGGTGACAAGCGATTTGCTCCACCGGCATATATCCCATCGTCCCAATCATAACCGTTGAGTTTGTCCCCTGGCTGCTGACCTCCTTAACTGCCCCGAAATCAATCAGAAATAACTTGTTATACCCATCCCTCCGCATAATATTATCCGGTTTAATGTCGCGGTTAATGACATTATTGCCACGCAGAAATTACAGAATTTATAACATCTCCAGCAACATGCCGGTCACTTCCTCCTCTAGCAGGGGTTTGTCTGGAACCAGTTCATCAGTCAGCGGATGCCCAGCAATGTATTCTTGAACCAGGTAAAATTCCCCCCCACACTCCAAATCAGCTAAAAGCAGGGGAATTTGCGGATGAGTCCCCAACTTTTGCAAAGTTTCCGCCTCCTTCTTAAAGAACCGGCGGGCAATCTGTAGAATTGCCGGGTCAGAGTTAGCCGGTTTTAATTGCTTGACAACACAAATCGGATTTCCCGGAAGTTTCGTATCTTCTGCGAGATAGGTTTCCCCAAAGCCACCCGCACTCAGAACTCGCACAATCTTGTAACGCCCATCTAAAAGTTGTCCTATCATAGATTAGTGGTTAGGTGGTACTGTTCCTGTATTATCACTGTTAGAGCGCCTCGCTACTGGAGAAGGTATCTTGCCATCGTCCCAGGGATGCCGGTGAGATTAAGTTATAGCAGTATGCACTTAGGTTAAGACGTAGGACAGGCGTTCCCTTCGATCCCTTCCTTCCCGCCGGTGTACCGGCGGGTGTGGGGCGTGCAGCCCAACTACAAACGGTGGGGCGTGCAGCCCAACTACAAACGGTAGTACCGGCATCCCGCCTGTCCTCAACTCTCAATATCCCACAACCGGCGCAGTCTTGAGAAACGCATCAATATCCACCTGAATGTAAACTTGGGAAGCGCCGACTCCTTGGTAGTGCCGGTGTTGGAGCAACAGGCGGCTAGCAATCCCGCCGCAAAAACGGTTAGAATTGCATTTGTCTTCATGTCACTGGCCTCTTTTTTCCCTTTTTACTCCTCCTCATCACTCCCTCTCACTCCCCCTCCCCGAAGCGCGGGGAGGGGGTAGGGGGGTGGGGTTCAGAGCTGGCTAAAACTCCTGTAAGCTGTTAAGCTAATAATGCTGCCTTTCACTTCAAAAGTCGGCAGAGCCGACAGACCACCGTTCCCAGCTGCCTGGCTGGGAACGAGGGAACCTGTCCAGAAACCGGGTTTCTAGAAGAAACCCGGTTTCTTATAAACTAAACTGCGGATTTGAAGCTAGCAGCGCCTCAGCCGCTTGCTTGTCCAGCGGTTTGGAGAAAAAGTATCCCTGTCCGCAGTCGCACTCCAGCGACAAAAGTTGCAAAAGCTGCTCCTCGGTTTCCACTCCCTCCGCCACCACACCCATTTTCAATTGGTGCGCCAACATCACAATCGCCCGCACAATCTCCGAACTATCGCTATCAGCGCCCAGCCTGCTGACAAAGGATCGGTCAATCTTCAAGGTACTCACCGGCAAACTTTGCAAATAGCTCAGGGAAGAATATCCTGTGCCAAAATCATCCACACACAAGTGGATATTCCTCGCTCGCAGCTCTTCCAGAACCTCAGTTGCAGCGGCGGCATTTTCCATGAGCGCCGTTTCGGTGATTTCCAGTTTTAAACAGCTGACATCCAGACCTGTTTCTAGCAAAATGTGGTCAATTTGTTCAACCAGATTTGACGCGGCAATCTGAAGGCTTGACAGATTCACATTCACCGTGATATAAGACAAAAAGGGGAATCGCTCGTGCCACTGGCGCAGCTGCAGGCAAGCTTCGCGCAAAACCCACTGACCGAGAGGGAGAATCAGGCGGGTATCTTCTGCTATGGCGATGAACTCTGCCGGTGAAACCAAGCCTCTCCTCGGGTGCTGCCAGCGCACAAGCGCCTCAAAACCGGCAATCCTCCCCGTCTCCAGCGATACGACCGGCTGGTAGTAAAGCAATAATTTTGACTCGGGAACTTTACAGTTTGGATTTTCACTGGATTCACAATTCAAAATTGAGAATTCCCAATTTTCTTGGATAGCTCGCCGCAAGTCAGTCTCCAACTGCAATCGCCTCACAGCACGGAGGTGCATGCCGGTGTTGAACACTTCATAGCGGGCTCTCCCTAGAGCTTTAGCGCGATACATGGCAGTATCCGCATCCCTCAAAAGGTCTTGTGGCCACTCATAGTTGAGTGATGAGTGACTTGTGCCGTCTGCATTCTGGCCGGTGCGTTCCGAAAAGACAATGCCAATGCTGGCGGTGGTAAAAATCTCGTGTCCGCTGAGGTGGAAAGGGGACTTCAGCAAGGCGTGGATGCGCTCGGCAACGCTGGTGGCATCGCTGATGTCTCTGATATTCTCCAGGAGGATGGCGAACTCATCCCCACCCAGACGCGCTAGGGTGTCGCCCGAGCCCAAACAGGTCGAGAGCCGGCGGGCAAAGGCAACCAGCAGCTGGTCTCCAATGCTGTGCCCGAGGCTGTCATTGACCAGCTTGAAGCGATCCAAATCCACCAACAGAACCGCAAACCCGTAATCTGGGCGCTGCTGGCACGCCTCCACCACATCCCACAAGCGATCTGTGAGCCAGGCGCGGTTGGGGGTGCCGGTCAGGGAGTCATAAAACGCCGCCAGCCACAATTGCTGCTGTATCCGCTTGCGCTCGGTGGTGTCGCGGATGACGGTGGAAAAGCCCCGCAAATAGCCGAACTGGTCTCGCAGGGCGGCAATGGCCACATCAGCCCAAAACTGCGACCCGTCGTTGCGCACCCGAGGGCCCTCTTCTTCGAGCCGGCCTGCGATCGCCGCCACTCTCAGCGCTTTCCAGGGCTTTTCGTCCTGAATTTGAGCGGCAACCTTTCTCGCCCACTCTAATCGCTTTTCGTCAGGCACTCGATAACTCAGTTGTAACCGCTTCTCGACAAACGCCAGTGGAGCATAATCCTGGTAAACGATTTTTGAGATCGCCTTTTC
>JALOOK010000119.1 GCA_025454445.1 Oscillatoria sp. Prado101
GTATGCCCGCAAGCATGGTCGCTTGAAAATCCCGATTGAGATCGAACTTCCTGTCCGACGAGAATTGCTCGGCGAGCGGACTTCCGATCTCCCATCGCGGAGAAGAAGAACCTGTGCCCACCGAACCGCCCCTGCCTGCTGAAACTCGAGCTAAGCCAGGGAGACGACCGAGTTCTCGTCGAGACTGATGCTCGTCATCTCGCCACTGTCCTTCGTGCAGTGTCAGCTGAAAACCATTGCTAATATGGTCGCGAATAACGCTCGCATCTTGCGGCTCAGTAAACCCCAACGCCTGTGCTGCCTTCAGTCTCACATCTCGCACCAGCTGCTCTGCGGGAGCGTCCAGGTTTTTGGCGGCCAAAACTGGATAAATGAAAGCCTTTACCTGGACTTCAGTAGCGCCGGCATCTCTAGCAAAAGTTTGCCAGTTTTCTCGGCGAATAATCTGTAGGAAGGTGTAAGTCTTTCCCGAACCTTTCGCGCCGATGGCCACCGCAATCGGGACTTGGTGCCGGTGATCTGATGCCAAACGACGCAGGGGAATAGTAGCCAAAAAATCCTCGGCTTCTGCCGTCTCGGCGTAGACAAGTTTTTTAGCTATCTCTCCGAGCCGTTCTCTTTGCGACTGTAAACTCGGAAGGCTTTGCTCAATCACGGTACTGGGCTTACCTGGCAACCACTCCTGTAGCGTGCGCACCCGATCGAGAATTTCCGAACGCTGCAGCCGAGTGATTACATCTTCCCAATTGGCAGGCAAAACCTGCAAACTATCAGCAAAGGGAGTGATAACTGTCAGAGGTTCCCGGTCTTCTCCTAGAAAAGGTCTGGCAGCCTCAAGCAGTTTCTCTTCAGCTTCTTCTACCAAATCACTGCGCCGGTCATCTTCTGGAACCTGGCCAATAATCAGTGCGGGTAAGGGTTCAGTATCCCGTCTGGAAGGTGCCCGCTCTCCAAGAAGCTCTAGGAGTCGGGCTGTTCCTGAAATAGACTGCCCGCTCAATGTAGTCACAAATACCCGGTAGACTCGCGGATCTAAAATCAGACCCGTGGCCATTTCGGAAAGTCCAGCCCGAAGGTCTACGATCGCAACATCTGCACCTACCGCTTTGCCCAGACTTGCTAAAATTTCCGTCAGCCGAAAAGGATTTTTAGAACCTTCGATGAGATGCTCTGGTCGGATTTTCAAGGTGGTAAATCCAGATTGCGAGCGGAATGAAGGCAAGACATAAATCCCATCAATCAGGGCACTCTGCAGCCGGTCGGCTACTAATTGAACTGCGCTGTTAGCCTCAGGCGATGGATCGCCATGCGCGAGAGCGAGAAGGTCAGCAAAGCAGACGGGGGGACTGGGCAACCGGCGCTCCAAGAGCCAACTGATTCCGGGCGCTTCCATGTCCCCATCCACCAGCAGCACCCGCTGCTTGTCTCTTGCAATAGTCTGTGCCAGTGCAAGCGCGTGAGTTGTCCGTCCCACGCCTCCTTTGAAAGAATGGAAAGCGACTACTGGCGGCAAATCTGATGGTATGATAGGTGGGAGTTCCATATCCGCGCCGGGGGGCCAAAGAACTGCCGGCCTGGACAAACTCGGTGTCAGTCTGGGGGTAGCGGGTTCTTCCTCTGTTTCCTCGAACCAAACTGGCAGCCTGCGTTCATTTCCAGGCAGACTTTCTAAAATAATAAAACCGCCTGCCCTCCGATCTTCCGAATCCATTCGGAACCGAGGATCGTAAACCTCTCGCAGCCAATCTTTTGCTGCCTCTTGCGTGCCAGGGCGAATGCCCATCGTTAACTCGTCCCAGTAAGCTCTCGCCCAAACCAGCCATTCTGGCCAGTTATTGAGAGCTTGCATTCGCAG
Source organism: Oscillatoria sp. Prado101 (assembly GCA_025454445.1). Lineage (GTDB taxonomy): Bacteria > Cyanobacteriota > Cyanobacteriia > Cyanobacteriales > Oscillatoriaceae > Oscillatoria. The sequence goes on from JALOOK010000119.1 coordinate 1,856, forward strand.
CAAGACCTCTTCTACGTCAACCCAAGTGTAAAGACGAATATCTGAGGGTATCATCGGTTAATGTTCTCCTTAATCCAATTGCAGAGATTCTTCAGCCACTCCACCAAGTCTTTTTCGTCTTGAGGTTTCAGACGAATGCCATACCGCCATGCCTGATGAGCTTTTTCCACATCTAAACTAGACCCTCCCCGCTCCAAATGAAAAGTAGGAATCTTCTTGTTTTCGGTTTGGGTTGTAAAAGGCAATTGGCTGGCTGGAATTTTCAGCTCTTTGCGCCACCTGTCCAAATTGTGTCCGTCCCTGGACAAAAGCGTTGGTTCGGCGATATCATCAGTCGTCCTCAACCTGTTTCGTCGGAGCCAGATACTCTTCATTCCGCATTCAGCGGCATAGAAGAGCAGCAGGTGAGACGAAATATCTTTTGTTTGTGGGAAGGCATCTAGATGATAGTGAAAGGCTTGCCGCAATTCGCTGACCCCAGCGGGAATCATGTTAGAACCCTGCTTGCCTTTTTGACCTTTGAGCTGGACTATCTCGTTTTTCAGCTTCTGTAAATAAGCCCCCGCCGTTGGGTTTTGCCCTGGGTCGATGAGCGACTCGATGCTGTCGAGTATTTGCTCGATCGCCTTCAGGGTTGGCAGGTCGGGGTTCAGCCCAGAAAAGTCTAAATTTGGCAGCGAGTCTGGCATGCTGGCTTCCCATGTAGGGCTATCATGGCTGGGCGTTGCACATGAGTGGTATGAACCCCTCTCCCAACACCTTTCCTATGCACCTGGAGGGTGATTTTGGGCGCAAAGCACCTCTGGAGGGGTTGGGGTCAGGGGTTTTGGATGAATGCAAAAAGTTTCACTCATTATTCTAGTGTACAGCGTCGATAGCTGCGCTGTCAAGCCCCACCGGCCAAAAGATTAGTGGATTCTTATTTGGCTGAGCAGCCAACACCAACATTTTCATCTATTTTATCCCAAATTTGCCTCCCTAATCGATTTTATCACCCACCGGCTAGAAGTCAAGGCTCCACCGGCTGCACGCCCACTTTCCCCATCTGGGGAAAAAAGACTCAGCCGGTTCTCGTGGAGCAAGGAGCCGGCGGTCAAATAGCGCCTGCGCCTCAAACACCGGCACCCCCAACCCCTCACTCCTGGCTCGACCTCTCTATATTAAGACATCAACCCCCTCTCACACAACCCCATACTTCTTAAACCAATCCAGCAAACGCCTCCACCCATCCAAAGCCGGCTCCTTGCGATAAGTGGGGCGGTAGTCCGCATAAAACCCGTGCGGCGCATCCTCATAAACCACAATTTCCGAACCGCTGCTCCCCGCCTTCAGCGCCGAGCGCATCCGCTCAACCGTCTGATTAGGAATGTACTCATCCTTCCCCCCATAAAGCCCCAACACCGGCACCTTCAACTCCCCAGCAATATCAATCGGATTCTTCGGCGTTAAAGGCGCAGGCTCGTCCACCAAACGCCCGTACCAAGCCACACCGGCTTTCACCTTGGAATTGTGCGCCGCATACAGCCAAACAATCCGCCCGCCCCAGCAAAAGCCGGTGATTCCCAACTTGTCGGTGTTCCCCTTCCCTGACTTTTTCGCCCAAACCACCGTAGCGTCCAAATCCGACATCACTTGCTCATCTGGAACTTTAGACACAACCTGCTGCCTAATTTCTTGAATGTCCGTGAGTTTGGAAACATCCCCCTGACGGGCAAACATTTCAGGGGCTATCGCTAAATAACCCAGCTTGGCAAACCGGCGGCAGATATCCTGGATGTGCGCATGCACGCCAAAGATTTCCTGCACCACCAGCACCACCGGCAAATCCTTCCCGACAGCCGGCATCGCCCTGTATGCCGGTATTTCCCCATCCTTTACAGGAATCTTCACCTCTCCCGCCACCAAGTCTTGATCGTCTGTAGTGATGACTTCTGCCGAAATCGGGTGAGCAGCTATCGCAAAAGAAGCCGCCAGCGTCGTAACAGCGATAAATTTCCGGCGCGTTAAATCCCCCACGAGCTATTCCCTCCAGACACTACATAAAGAATTCTACCCTTAATGCCGGTTCTGTCACTTAAGAACCGCTCAGCCAGCCAAAGACGCCAAGAACTTCCTCTTGGCGTCCGAGGGCTGGCTGAGCGGTTCATTATAACATTAATCAATCCTGCGGAATCTGGCGCTCAAGTTGACCGCACTCCACCTCTGGAAACGAGGGAAAACACCGGCTCGCCGGTCAGAGCTTTACAAAACATCGACAAGCTTTACAGACTCTTCACACACCCCTGCGTTAAAACCCCTGCCAATCCGGGATAACTGTAATATGCAGGTCTTCTGCTTGAGACAACCAGTGATCCTAATTCTCTCAGCCCTCTGCGCGTATGACTAGCACCCCTGTCAAGGTTCCTTTTGTTGACCTCACCCTCCAGCACCAGCCGGTACAAGCTCAGATAGAACAGGCAATCCAGACGGTGCTGCAGCGGGGAGATTTTGTTTTGGGTCAAGCCCTGGCTGAGTTTGAAGCGGCATTTGCCAGCGCCTGTGGCGTCAGCTGTGGCGTTGGCGTAGCCTGCGGCACCGATGCGATCGCCCTGGGACTGCAAGCGATTGGCATCCGCCCCGGCGATCAGATCATTTTACCCGCCAACACCTTCGTTGCTACCCTGATAGGCGTGCTGCGTGCCGGCGCGACGCCGGTGCTTGTCGATTGCGACCGGCAAACCGCCCTGATTGACCTCGCCGCCGCAGAAAAAGCCATCACCCCCAAAACGCGGGCGATCGTGCCGGTGCACCTTTATGGCCAGATGGTTTCCCCGCGCCAGCTGCTGGACTTTGCCGGCACTCACAACCTGCTGATTTTTGAAGACGCCGCCCAAGCTCACCTCGCTTTTCGAGACGGCTATCGCGCCGGAGCGGTTGGCGCTGCAGCCGCCTTCAGCTTCTACCCCAGCAAAAATCTGGGAGGTTTCGGGGATGGGGGTATGCTTGTTACTGGCGATCCAGATGTGGCGAAAAAAATGCGAATGCTGCGCAATTACGGCGCACCTCAGAAATACCTGCACACCGAACTCGGCACCAACAGCCGGCTCGACACAATACAGGCAGCGGTGCTAAATGTCAAGCTCCCCCACTTGGCCGGCTGGAACAAAGCCCGCAACTGCGCCGCTCAGCTGTACGACACCTTGCTGAGCAATAATGAAAGCACTGTCCCCATCGAGAACCAGAGTGGAGCAGGTCACGTTTACCATCTCTATGTTGTCCGCGTCACCGACAAGTCTCCCGTCCAGCGCCACACGATCCAGGAAAAGCTCAGCCATGCCGGCATTCAAACCGGCATCCACTACCCCATACCCTGCCACCTGCAGCCGGCGTACCGGCATTTAGGCTACAATATAGGCGACTTTCCCCACGCCGAAACCCTCTGCGAGGAAATTCTATCCTTGCCCATGTATCCAGGGCTGAGTGACGCTCAAATCCATCAAGTCGCTGCGGAGATGCAGTCGATTTTAGATTTTAGAGTTTAGAGTTTATACTAAGTCTGCCATCTGGGTATTCTAGCATCCGGGAGCCAAATTTTTCAAGGAAAACCATGCAAACCGAGCGCAAAATTACCCTTGACATCCAGCCATACCTGTTCACCGGCACCATCCTGGGGCTGCTAGCCATCCTGTACGCTCCCCTGCTGGCACACTGGTATTATGGCTGGCTGAAAATCACTAAAATCAGCCTCGAACACGAATATTACAGCCACGGTTTGATTGGTTTGCCCTTTGCCGCCTACATCTGCTGGCTGAACCGGCACTCCTGGGGCAAATTGCCTGACGCCGCCCATCCTTTGGGAGCCGCCTTGCTGGGATTGAGCGGCGCATTTTACCTCAGCGGTTTGCCAGATTTGGTGAATTTGTCCTTTCCTGCTGTTCTCGCCGGCATCTGCCTGTGGCTGAAAGGCATTCCCGGCTTCAAGCTTCAGGGATTCGCGCTGCTTTTAGTCTTGCTGGCGACCCCTACAGAAGTTCCCTACTTGATTGCCCCTTTCACCTTGCCCCTGCAAAGCTTCATCGCTGGGTTTGCCGGCTTTCTTCTCAAGCAGTTTGGCCTGGATGTTACAGTTTCGCAGATTAACCTGTTCGTCGGGGGGCGGATTGTTGAGGTGGCTCCCCACTGTGCCGGTCTGAAGATGCTATTCACCAGTCTTTACGTTGCCTTAATGCTGCTGTACTGGACGGGGAACTGGCGGTCGCGCCCGTTCGTCCTGGTGTTTTTAGCCACTACCGTTGCCCTCAGCGTCACGGCCAATATTATCCGCAACAGCCTGCTGACTCTATTTCACGGCACCGGTCAAGAGCAAGCGTTTGAATGGCTGCACGAAGGATGGGGAGGAGACTTTTATTCAGCCTGCATGCTGGGACTATTGGTGCTGTTAATCAATGGGTTTGAAATACTCGGCGAGTATTTTTCTGGCGAGCCGGAGCTATCAGAAGAGCAGCCACAAGAGTTAGAAATCCAGCAGCCACAAGAGTTAGAAATTATCGAGGATGACTGATAAAGAAGCTAAGAAACCGTAAGAAACCGGGTTTCTTTAAGAAACCCGGTTTCTGGCCCCAACCCGAAGCTAAGAAACAGCTAAGAAACCCGGTTTCTTAAAGAAACCGGGTTTCTGGCCCCAACCAGAGGTTTCACTCCCCCAACTCCCTTCTAGCCATGCTCCCGCAAAAATTACCACACCCCTACCCATTGCCCAGAGTCGTCTTGCTGCTATTTCTGCTGGTTCCAGCCGCCATAGGGGCAGTTCCCGGTTACCTGACGGGAAAATGGCACTGGGCGCACCCACCGGAAGTCAAAGCGCTCGACCGGCTAAGACAGTTGCGGAAAACGGGTGTTGCGATTGCCGGCTGGAAAACCCTCAGCCAGAAAACCGCCTTCATTGGCAATCAGGAATGGTTGCAGCAGGACATTGAGTTCCTGCAGCCCTCGGGCAGTCCGGACTCTCGCCCCCAAAAGGCTATCATTTTGCTGCTGACCCAAAATGACCGCGCCGACCAGCCGCAAGTGGAGTGGACAGACATCAATGGCTGGCAGCAGTGGCAGACAGATTCGGACCGTTGGGCGTTTTTTGCGGCGGGCCAAACCGCAGCCAAAGTGGAAGCCCGTTTCTTTCGCGCCTGGACTAACCAGCAAACTTATGCGGTGTTGCAATGGTACGCCATCCCGAACGGTGGCCACCCGGCACCGAGCCGGTGGTTTTGGGCCGACCGCTGGGCCCAGCTGTCTGACCGGCGCGTCCCCTGGGTGGCTGTGAGCGTCCTGATTCCGGTGGAGCCTTTGGGCGACATCGAGAAATCGAGACAGCTGGCGGAATCCCTAGGGCAAAGCATCCAAGCCGCCGCGATCGCCGGCATCCAGTAGAGATAGGGGTTTGTCGCGTCTGGGAACTCCAGTTCCGAATCACTGCAGACAGCCAATATTAATTTTATTGGTATTAATCGCAACTGATATAATATTAGGTTTTAAACTAAAAAGTGGATGTGGGGTTCTTTAATCCCAAATCCACGCATCCAGGCACTGACTCGCTCTCAGCCATGCATTTGCCCATGTCGCAAGCGCCACGAAAACCAGCTCACCGGCTGACAGCCCTCTCCCTCGCATGTTTGCACACCGGCACTCCCCTGCTGTGTGCGGGTTTGTTGTGGAGCCTGGAAGCCCGAGGCAACCCAGCCAAAGCCCAGAGCCAACCGGCACCGGCACCGGCCCCAGCCCCACCTGCCCGCCAAAATATCCCGTTACCGCCACCCCCCGCCCAGAGCGCACCGAGCACCAACTTTAATGCCAGTCCGGCTGAGAAGTTCAGAACCTACCGCCTCGGACCTGGCGACCAGATTTTTGTGGAAGTGCAGCGCTTTCCCAACCTCAATTTCAACGGCGCAATCAGCCCGGAAGGGAAAATTGCCATGCCGCTGATCGGAACCGTGTTTCTGCAAGGGCTGACCCTGGAGCAAGCGCGGGCAGAAATTCGCGCTCGCTTAAATCAGTACATTATCAATCCGGTTGTGGCAGTCGAGCTGATAACTCAGCGCCCAGTCACCGTCACCGTCACCGGAGAAGTGGCCCGACCGGGCTTCTACCCCCTGCCCGTGGGTTTGTCTCGCGTTTCTGACGCCTTGCAAGTTGCCGGTGGGGCCACGCCGGCCAGCGACCTGCGTTCGGTGCGGGTGCGCCGCACCAGTGCCGATGGCAGCACCAGCGAAATTGCCCTCGACCTCTTGACGCCTCTGCAAACAGGTGGTATAATGCCAGATTTTCGTCTGGAGGATGGGGATGTGATTGTCGTGCCCAGACAGGATATCAGCACTGCACAGTATTATGACAGCGCCACGCTGGCACGCTCCAGCTTGGCTTCCATCGCGCCGGTGGCGGTTACCGTCACGGGAGAAGTGGGCAGACCGGGTTTCTATCCCCTGTCGCCTGCAGCCTCTCGGGTTTCCGATGCCTTGCTGGCGGCGCTGGGCGTCACTCCCGCCAGCGACTTGCGAGCGGTGCGGGTGCGCCGCACTCTGGGGAATGGCTCTGTAATGGAGCTTCCCGTTGATTTGCTGACGCCTTTGGAAACCGGCAGCTCTTTACCCAACGTGCGCTTGGCGGATGGCGATATCATATTTGTGCCCAAACGGCAAGTCAGCTCGGCGGGTGACGAGCAGAGCGGTATCATCGCTCGCTCCACCTTGGCTTCCACCGCGCCGGTGGCCATAACCATCACCGGCGAAGTGGTCAAACCGGGCTACTATCCCCTGAATGCGGGATCGTATCGCGTCTCTGATGTCTTGCTTTTTGCCGGTGGGACAACCCTGAATGCCGACTTGCGAGCGGTGCGCGTGCGCCGGTCCCTGGGGAACGGGCAGTTCAGCGAGGAAACGCTGGACTTGTTCACGCCTTTACAAACCTCCGGCACCTTGCCCGATTTGCGCTTGGCTACCGGAGATACGGTGGTTGTGCCCAGACTGGAACCGGGATCGGATCGGGGCTATGACCGGCGGCTGGTGGCCCGCTCTACCTTGGCCAAGCCCCAGATCAACGTCCGCGTTTTGAACTACGCTGGAGGGGCGGCGGGCACTGTTCCCCTTCCCAATGGCAGCAGTTTTGCCGACGCGCTTAATGGTGTCCCCCTAGACAGCGCCAACCTGGGAAAAATTGCCCTGATTCGGTTCGACCCAGAGCAAGGCAAGGCGGTCTCCCTGGAACTCGACGGTAAAGCGGCGCTCAAAGGCGACCCCTCTCAAAATGTTCTGCTGCAAGATAACGATGTGATTGTTATCGGTCGGAACCTGATCGCTCGCATTGGCTACGCCCTCAATACCTTTACCCAGCCCTTCCGAGATGTTCTGGGATTCCTCCTGTTTTTTGATTCCTTGAGAAACAGCGCCGACAATCTGTTCGGGCCTGGGGGCAATAACACCAGGTGATTAAAGTCAATTTAAGAGAGGGGCGAGTCGGGGGTAAATTAGTAAGATAAAAGATAAAATACCAAATCCACGCATCCAAAATCCCAAATCCAAAACTGCTATGCTGCCATCAATTGTTAAGCGCTATCTGATCGCTGTAGGGAAATACAAATGGTTTGGAATGGTCGCTTTTGTGGCTGTCTTAGGGGGGGCTGGATTCGTGGCTCTCAAGCAAAAGCCTCCTGAGAAAAAGTTCCAAGCTGAAGGGACACTCAGCTACACGCTGCCGAGAACAGGATTTTCTAACACTGCTCCGCAAATTCAAGAGCAGGGAAAGGTGCTGTCGAAAAATCAGCTGCTGTCAGAAAAGGTGCTCAAAGCAGTGGAGGAGCGACTGCGAAAAGAGCTGGGATGGAACGAAGATTGGCAGAAAATTGCCAAGAATGCCGACGTGGGGTTGCCTCAAGCGATTGAGCCTACGTCTACAATTAAAGTTATATATAAAAATCCC
>JALOOK010000120.1 GCA_025454445.1 Oscillatoria sp. Prado101
CCAGAACTGGCCGCCTCGGTGCAGGTTAAGTTTGTCGATCCGCCGCCCTTGCACAGGGTGGTTTTTCGCTACATCTTTTACGGTGCCGGCGGACTAACTGCTTTGCTGGCGCTGTGGATTCTGGCGGAGTGGCAAAAATTCCGGGTGCGCCCCCTGCCGACTTCGACGAATGGGCCGGTGGTGGTGTACGCCCGCGATGTGACTGCGCCCCTGCGCCCTCGCTACAACAACGCTCACCGAGAGCTGCGGCGGCTGTCGGACTTTTCCCGCTACCTGCCAATGGCGCTGATCGCCTCTGAGGACAGCCGCTTCTACTGGCACATGGGTGTCGATCCGGTTGGGGTGCTGCGGGCGGTGACGGCCAATCTTCGCGGGGGCGGCATCCGCGAAGGGGCTAGCACGATAACGCAGCAGCTGGCCAGAAGTCTGTTCCGAGACTATGTGGGGACTGAGGATTCTGCCGGTCGCAAGGTGCGGGAAGCTGTGGTGGCGCTGAAGTTGGAGTGGGCTTACAGCAAACAGGATCTGTTAGTGACTTATTTGAACCGCGTTTTCTTGAGCCTTGACCTGTACGGGTTTGAGGATGCGGCTCAGTTTTACTTCGCCAAGTCGGCGGCGAATTTAACCCTGTCCGAGGCGGCGACGCTGGTGGGGATTTTGCCGGCACCGAACAGTTTCAATCCGGTTCAGGACTATCAGGCGGCTGTCAAGCAGCGCGATGGGGTGATCTACCGCATGCGGGCTCTGGGGATGATTTCTCAGGAGGAGGCGGACAGGGCCCGCCGGTCGCGGATTGAAATTAACCCCAAAGCTAAGGAAATCCTCAGCCAGACGATCGCGCCCTACTTCTACAGTTATGTCTTTGACGAACTGGAGCTGTTACTGGGGAAGGATCTGGTGAGAGAGGGGAATTTTATTGTGGAAACCGGCCTTGACCGGCAAATGCAAAAGCTGGCTGAGGCGTCGCTGCGCAATGCTGTGAAGAATGCCGGTGCCCAATACGGATTTTCTCAAGGTGCGATTGTCACTCTCGACAGCAGCAGCGGCGAAATCCGAGCCCTCGTTGGCGGCGTTGACTACGGCGAAAGTCAGTTCAACCGCGCCACTGACGCTTTGCGACAGCCCGGCTCGACTTTCAAAATCTTCGCCTACACCGCTGCGATTGAGGAGGGAATCTCGCCGGGAAAGTCCTATTCCTGCGCCCCGGTTGACTGGGGCGGCCAGTATTTTGAAGGCTGCCGGTCGGGCAGTTCCTCTTTGGATATGTACACCGGCATTGCCAAATCGGAGAATCCGATCGCCCTGCGCGTGGCTCAGGATGTGGGCCTGGAGCGGGTGGTGCAGATGGCCAGACGGATGGGCGTCAAGTCTAAGCTCAATCCTGTACCGGCGCTGGTACTCGGTCAAAGTGAGGTGAAGGTGCTGGAACTGACCGGCGCGTTTGCGGTGCTGGCCAATAACGGTGCCGCCAACCGCCCCCACGCCATCAAGCGGGTTCTGGACAGCAATGATTGCAGCAATCCCAAAGATCCTAAAACCTGCCGGGTGGTTTACGACTACGCCCGAGATGGCGAAGGGAAGCGGCAAGCTATCGAGTCTTATGTAGCAGACACGATGACCGAAATGTTGCGGGGTGTGGTGGAGTCGGGCACCGCTCGCAGCGCCTATTTGGGGCTGGGGGAGGCGGGCAAAACCGGCACTACCAACGACAATGTTGACCTGTGGTTCGTTGGCTACCTCCCCAACCAGCAGCTGGTCTCCGGCATTTGGCTGGGCAATGACAACAATTCCCCCACTTCTGGCAGCAGTGGGCAAGCGGCGCAGGTGTGGGGAGATTACATGGGGCAAGTGGTGAAGTAATATCACTTTTTTCGCACCCTGCTTCTAACGCCAACATACTGTTTGTAGTGAGGACTTTAGTCCTCACCCCTAGAATAGGGGCGGTGAGAAGAACGCGCTTTCGCGTCCCGCAACGCTTACGAACTTATGCGCCAACCCCTGATTTACCAGAAACTCAAATTTTATGCTAAAATTCAAAAGACATTCTGTCCAGTAATTAATTTGACTGCTAATTCCGCCCTCAGAAACGAGGAGGAGGAGCTATGGTTCACTCCGTTGAGTATTCTCTAGACGTTATCAGGGATGAAGCCCGCGGACTGGTAAACAAGGGACTTATTAGCCGACGTCAGCCAATTTATGCCCTCTGCCAGTACATTCCTGTCCGCGAGTGGGAGCGAGTTGAATCTGAGTTAGAAAAAAATGACTTTTTGTTAAAAGATTGTATTCTTGACCTGCTGGGTCGTGAAGACTGGGATGAGGATTAACGCCTGCTGCTGGAGAAAACCAGCGGGTCAGCCATTCCTGGCTGTGGCTGACCCGTTAGATCGTGATATTATAACTCAAGTTCCTACCTACAAGTTTAAGCATCCAGATACCCCCTTTCCCCCCCTTTTTAAGGGGGGTTTGGGGGGATCTAGATGCTGGTCTTGTAGGTAGCAACTTGAGTTATTATACAGATAATCGGCACATAACTTCCAGCCCTTCTGGCGTCTGCAAAACGGGGGTGCCGAACGCTGCACAAAGGGACTTCATGCGCTGACAAATCTCTACAAACTCTTCACCTTTGGCAAGCTGAACCCGCGCGTAGTGCAGGCGCACCGGCAGCATCCGCAGTCTTTGCAACCCACCGGCACCCACTTCCACCAAAAACACAAAAGACCAGTCGTTGCGCAGAACCGGCTCGACGGCGTAATCATCCAGAAAATCGCCAGTGTCGTACAAAATTAGACCCCGCTTGTATAATTCCACACCCTCGAAGAGGTGAGTGGAATGTCCGTAAAACAAGTCAGCGCCGCAATCTAAGACTGCGCGGGCGTGCGTTGCGGAAATGGGGGGGTGGCGAAATTACCATATTCGGTCCCCAGTGCGCGGACACAACCACCAGATCCACCCCAGCTTGTCGCAAGTTGTCTACAAATTCCTGAATGGTGGCGAGGGAATTGACAACGAGCGCGGATTTTCTGGTAGTTTGTACCAGGAGACTCCGCACCGGCAGCAAAATCCGGCTCGCTGTCAGTGAGGGCGATAAACCCAACTGTTTTTCCGGCAAGATCGACGATAGCCGGTTCAGCAGCCGAGCTGAGATTTCGCCCCGCACAGGCATGGCGAATCCCCCCTGTCCTACGTCTTAACCTAAATGACAAGCGCTATATCTACCGGTATATCAATCCAAAAAGCTTGAAAAAATTATCTCTTTTTTCTTCTCTTGGCGAACTTGGCTCAGGAGCGGTTTATTAAAGCAATAATTTGGCTCGTTCCCAGGCTCCGCCTGGGAACGAGGGGAATAACGAGGGGAATAACTAATGGCTGATCGCCAATGACTGCTTTGCCAGCAGGGAGCGCACTTCATCGTCGGTGGTTTGAGAGAAATCGTCGTACCAGAGACTAATGGCGCGGAAAGGCTCTAGCGCTTTCAGACAGACGAGATCGTCCGCCTCGGCTTTCAACTGCTTCCAGGTGCAGAGGGGTGCTACCGGCACAGCCACCACCACAAACTGAGGCTGCTGCTGTCGCAATGTGGCAATAGCAGCACGCACAGTTGAGCCGGTGGCAATTCCGTCATCCACCAGAATCACCGTGCGATGTTCAATGTCGGGGGCGGGGAGATACCCTCGGTAAGCGCGGTTGCGGCGCTGCAATTCCTGCTGTTCCTCTGCAACGACTTGCTCGATGGTTTCTTTGGAAATTCTCAGTTCTCGCACCACATCTTCATTGAGCACCATCACGCCACCCGGTGCAATGGCTCCCATCGCCAATTCTTTGTGTCCGGGTGCGCCAAGCTTCCTCACCAGACAGATATCCAGTGGGGCATTTAGGGTGTGGGATACTTGAAATCCAACGGGTACGCCGCCACGGGGAAGCGCCAGCACCAGAACCTCCGAGCGGTTGGCATAAGCTTTTAGTTGCTCAGCCAGCAGTCGCCCCGCTTCAGTTCGATCTCGAAATCGGATTTTGATCATCTCACCTCCATAAACTGAGGGGGCTGCATGCAGGAACGCGAGTCAGCTCAAGGCTGTTTCCAACCCTTCTGTCCCCTGCCTTACCATTCCCATCCAGCACAGCAGCCCTAGGGCTTCCCCGATCCGCACTGCTAGATTTCCGGCATCACAAGCTCTCAACTTCAGTTCGTCTTGCAGCAGCACCCGCCCCGCGCTCAGTTCAGGGGTTCGTGTGGATGGAGGTAGGAGCAGTGCTTGTGGGTTTCCTGCAGGGCTAATCAGGGGGTGAGGTTCTGCCGGCAATTTCCCAAAATTACTGCTGCTAGCCTTCACGGCTGGGCTGGGCATTGCCCAAGGATCGGCCATTTGTTCGCCGGCATCTGGGGCAGCTTGACTGGGAGGATCTCTCGATAGATTTTCCAGCATAGTTTCAGCCTCGTTTTTTGCAGTTTCAACGAGCCGGTCGCTCTGTTATTATATTAGCAGTTTTTTGGCTAATAATCAATTTCCCAGACTGCTATGAAAAATTTAGATTTTTTTAAGGAAGCGGGGTTTGAGGAGATCGACCACACAGCGGACTGGGCCTATCGAGTTTGGGGGCCAAATTTGGAGGAGCTATTTATCCAAGCGGCGCTGGGGCTTTTCGCTCTAGCCGGTGCGGATCTGGAGCCAGAGCCGGTGGTGGTGCGAGAGCTGCAACTGCGAGGGGTGGATAGCGAAAGCCTCTTGGTGGCTTGGCTGAATGAACTGCTATACTTGCACGAAAGTGAGGGCTTGGGGTTCAACCAGTTCGACATCGGGCATCTCGACCGGCAGAGTTTGCAGGTTCGGGTGACTGGAGCGCCGGTGAAGAGCTGGCTGAAGTTTATTAAGGCAGTCACCTATCACGACTTGTCCATTCGGGAAACAGGAGCAGGTCTGGAAGCTACATTAGTAATAGACGTGTAGGGAGTCTGGGGCTGGATGGGGCACAAGAGATGCCACACCCTGCTGTCTGGTGCGCTATAGTTGCAGAAGTCGGATGCTTTCGGGTAGAAAGGCAAAAGGGGGAAACCCCACAAACCAATCTAAAAAATCTGAGACATGGTTAACAAACAAGATTTTCGCATAATTAACGATTACCTGTGGGAGATTCCTACCTCCTTTCATGCTGACATGAAAGTGCCGGTGTGGATTTTTGCGGATGAGGATCTTCTGGAAGATGCGCTGGGAGACTTATCGGTGAAGCAAGCGGTTAATGTGGCTTGTTTGCCAGGTTTGGTGGGGCGGGTGGTTGTGATGCCCGACGTGCATCAGGGGTACGGCATGCCGATTGGCGGTGTGATGGCATCGCGGGTGCCGGGAGGGATTATCTCACCGGGAGCAGTCGGGTATGATATCAACTGCGGCGTGCGAGTTTTAGCTTCGGAAATTAGCTACAAAACTGCTAAACCTTATCTGAATGATTTGGCAACTGCTCTTTACCGCAACTGTCCGAGCGGGGTGGGAGAAAAGGGCAGCTTGTCGCTGTCTGCCAAAGAATTAGAGGAGGTGTGCGAGCAAGGCGCTCGCTGGGCGATCTCCAAGGGGTACGCTACTCAGGAGGATGTGGAGCGCACGGAGGAATTTGGCTGTTTGTCGGGGGCAGATCCGGAGTGCGCCAGCAAGCGGGCTAAAGATCGCGGAAAAGGTCAAATTGGCAGTCTTGGTGCTGGCAATCACTTCTTGGAAGTGGATGTGGTGGAGGAAGTTTTCCACCCGGAAGCTGCGGAAGTGATGGGTTTGCGAGAAGGCTGTCTCGCTTTGCAGATTCACTGTGGATCTCGCGGTTTCGGACACCAGATTTGCACGGATTTCGTTCAGGATTTCCAGCTGGCAGTTATTAACTATGGCATTCAGCTGCCTGACCGAGAGCTGGTTTGCGCCCCGATTGAGTCGGAGGAAGGGCAGGCGTATTTGGGGGCGATGAAGTCGGCGGCGAATTACGCTTTTGCCAACCGGCAAATCTTGGCTTGGCACGCGCGGAAAAGTTTCCAAGAAGTTTTTGGAGATAAAGCCAAAGATGGAAATCTGCGCCAGGTGTACGATATTGCCCACAACATGGCAAAGATTGAAAAGCACATCGTTGATGGGAAAGAAGTCACGGTTTGGCAAAGCGGGAAGTTCGGGGCGAAAATTTGCGGAAAGAGTTGGAGAAAGAGGGGATTCGCGTCCGCGCCGGCTCGATGTCTGGGTTGGCGGAAGAAGCGCCGCAAGCTTATAAAGATGTCAGCCGAGTTGTGGAGGCGGTTAGCAATGCTGGGATTGCCGGTAAGGTGGCGAGACTGCGACCGGTAGCTGTGGTTAAGGGATGAGGGAGAGGAGTTGTGCGTTGAGCTAGCCGGTCAGTACAAATTGACCGGCTTTCTCCTTATAGCGGTTTTCATTCTTTGTGAGGTACTGAGAAACCCGGTTTCGTCAAAGTTACCGGGTTTCTGGCAGATGAAGAACCCCACCCCCCAACCCCCTCCCCGCTTTTCGGGGAGGGGGAGAAAGAGATAGAGGTTTTCGTGACATCATCTTGTCTGACTGCAACGCCACAAATTGACCGGCTTTGTCCCTAGCTTGCTCAGCTTCCCTATCGGTTGAAAAAGCGATTGCCTAACTGCATGGCGTCGGCAATATCCACATCCCCATCTCCATCCGCATCCAAGAAGCTACTCAGCACTGGATTTCCTCCTTGCTGGGGATTTTCTGCACTGCCTCCCATTTTCAAGAAATTTAACACCACCGGCACCAGCATGGGCAGCATTCCTTGAATGCTTTCGACATTCAAACCTGTCCGCTGGTTTATTTCCTGAACCAACCGCGCTTGCATTTCCGGGGGGAATAAAGCTGCGACAGCTTGATAGTTGGGCAACATACCGCTAAACTGACTGACAATCGCTTGCGCCTGCTCGACGCCGCCTGTGGCACGCTTTTCCTGCAAGGCAGAGCGCACATAGGTGCCAACCGTTGACAGGACTCCTTGCGAGGTGCCCGGATCTAAGCCGTACTGGCTCCCCAGCTGCTGCACCGTGCCGAGAATATTCTCCAGCTGATTTGGACTGCCCTCCTGGCTGGAATTGTTGATGGCACTCAGAATTTGGTCAAACAGCCCCATTTGGTTTTTCCTCCGCTGTAGGGGATATCTGATATCTTAACCCAAGTTGCTACGAGCGCAGTGAGTCAGGCGAGATCCCCCCCAAGCCCCCCCTTCAAAAGGGGGGGGAGATTCTCAAAGCCCCCCTTTTTAAGGGGGGGAAAGGGGGGATCTGGATGCAATGACTTGTAGGTAGCAACTTGAGTTATCTTAACCTGAAAATGTTTGTAGTTGGGCTGCACGCCCTAGCGTCGGGTTATGGCCCACACATTTTCATTGGTGGTGCACAGTTCCGAAGCGACTACCTGCAAAAGTTGCAACTTTGGTTAAGTAGCCTCGTTCCCAGCCTCAGGCTGGTAACGAGGGTAACTTGAGTTATATTAATCCCATATTACTCGGCTTCACCAATCAGCGTAAAGCCAGCCCAGTCTCTGGGATCGGGGTGCTGTTTCATGGTAGCGAGCATGGCGTTGCGCAAGGCGAGGGCTTTGTCAGAAGTCAGCTGCAGCTGGCGGTAAAATTCAGTAATCAATTCAGCGGTGGGGGCGTCTGGCACATACCACAAAGAAACGAGTACGCTGGGAGCACCGGCAGAAATCCAGGATCGCGACAGCCCAATAACCCCATCGCCGGTGATTCTCCCTTTGCCGGTGTTGCAGGCGCTGAGCACAACTAAATCGGCATTAATTTGCAGGTCAATAATTTCACCGGCACCCAGCAAACCGCTATCCGTGTCAGTGGGGGCGAGGGCGAGAACTCCGGGCACACCGGAACCCAAATCATCCAGCAACCCGTGAGTGGCTAGATGCACAATTCTAGCTTTCGACAGCCGTTGCAAAACAGCTTCCTTGGTGGCGCGATTGCCGGTGAGCGCTTCCGTTCTTAACATCTTAGCAATTTCCAAAGCTTCGCGCTCAGCGCCGGGAAGCGGCGGTAGCTGTTGCGCCGGCTGTCCGGGTTTTGGCGAAACGCTCGGCATAGTTGGATTCCCCACCACCAGCGCATCACCGGCTCCCCTGTTTCTTTGCCGGCGGGTTAAATCCAGCACCTGAATCGAAGGTGCCGTCAGAATGGTGTGTTTTTCAATCAAATATTTCCCAGAAGCGTCTTGCAGTGCGCCGAAGGGAACCAGGAACAGCTCATTTTGCGGAATAAAAGTGACCCGCTCATTTGGATTAACCGGCAGCAAGTCAGCAATCGGTTCAATGAGCATCTGGTACATTCTCTGCAAGTCTTTTGTTTGGCGCGACAGATTCCCAATCTCCACCCTGCCAATTCGGGAAACCGCGCCTGCGCCTCTGACACCGATTGCATCGCGGCTGCGGGCCACCTGGTTTTCTAGAGAAACTTCCTGTGCGACCCCCCTTGGCGATTGCAGATCGACGCGGCGAAAAGCCACCTCACCGGCAGGACTGACCACCCAAATATAAATATCCGATTCCAGCTTTTGCCGCCGCCCTTCAATATCAAAAGGATTCTTAATAATCGAATAGGCAACCAGCGTAGAATTGTGTTCTCTCGCAATTCGTTTAATTTCCTCGATGTTGGGTGGCGCAACAGTTTGTGCCTGTGAGTTCTGAATGCCGGCACGCTTCGCCAGCAACTCCACAAACGCCCTCGCCCTGCCCCGCTCAGCAATTTCCAGGGCTTCTGAGGTTTTCTCCTGAGCGACCAGAACTTCTTGCAGTGCGGCGTAGGCATTAACCTGCCGGTCAAAAATCGACACTTTATTCAAATCGTCCTCGCCCAATCCCGCTCGAATAGACTCCAAAATCTCAATTCCGGCGCGTAAGTTTTCAGCAGCCTCTTGCAGCTGGCCGTTTTTATGCAGCGCCTCGCCGAGATTTTGCAAGGCGTATCCTTCAGCGGGGCTGTCGCCCATTTGTCTGGCAATTGCCAAGTGCTGCCGGTGGAAATCGATCGCTTTTCGATAGTCTTTGAGCGCGTAGTACGCCAGTCCCAGATTGCCCAAAGCCTGCCCCTCGCCCCGCCGGTCGCCAACTTGGCGCATCGCGGCTAAGTGCTGATTGCTGAACTCAATCGCTTTGCGGTAGTCTCCTAAAGAAAAGTAAGCAATTCCCCAATTTCCCAAAGCCTGCCCCTCGCCGCGTTTGTCACCGGACTTTTGCGCCAGCGCCAAAGCCTGCTGCTGGAAGTCAATCGCTTGCTCGTACTTTTCCAGGGTAATATAGACAATTCCCAGATTTCTCAGAGCTGTACCTTTCCACTGGGGTGCCTCGGCTTCCGGCGCACTGTCCAAAATCTGTTGGTAGTATTCAATCGCTTGATCATAGTTGCCCAGAGCGCTATAAACTGTTGCCAAAGCGACTTGTGCCTGCGCCTGCGCTGAGGGGTTCTGCAATTTCTGCGCCAGCGCCAACTGCTGCTGGTGTGACTCCAGCGCTTTGGCGTAGTCTCCCACCTGAAAGTAAGCCACTCCCAGATTATTGAGCGCCTGCGCTTGCCACTGGGAATTTCCGACTTTGTTGGCAGCCGCCACATTTTTTTGAAAGCACTGAATCGCCGCTGCGTAGTTTTTGAGGATGCCGGCAGCCTGAACTTCCTTCCAGCAATCTTGGCTTTCCCGCATCGCTACTAACTGCGGCGAAGTGATCTCAGTTTCTTGAGCGGAAACTAAATTGTAAACCACCCCAGCCGGGGGCTCCGATGCAAGTGGGGGTTCCGGCGCTGGCGGTCCTGCCAATTCGGGTTGCACAGGTGAGGGTTCTAGCACCGGCGGCGGTTCCGGCGCGGGTGGACCTGGGGTTGCGGTTGACGAACCGTCTGTGGGTGGGGGTGGGGGCTGTTGTGCCGGCGGCGCAACCGGCGCTGGTGGCGCGTGTCTGGGGGAGATGGCGACAGTGCCCGAATCAGAGTCGATTCCTGCAACCGCAATCTCCTTATTTGCTTGCAGAGTGATATTGCCCCCGTTCCCCGACGCTGAGGAGGAGTTGATTTTACCGGCACTGGTGCTGACAGATTCGCGGCTGCTGAGTACAGCGATATCTCCGCCCTCTGAAGCGATATCGCCGGCGGTTATATTCCCCGCCGCGTGCAGGGTAATTTTGCCGCCATTTGTCTCTACCGAACCGGCAGCGGTGTTGATGCCGCCGCTGCTGCTGGTAATGCTGATATTTCCGCCACTGGATGTCACGGAAGCCGCCGCAATATCTGCCGCTGCGTGCAAGGTGATATTGCCAGATGCCGCCACAGAACCGGCACTGGTATTGATGGCGCTTTGGCTAGCCAGACTGATGTCTCCTCCCGCAACATCGCCTGTCGCGATATCGCCACCGGCATACAGATTAATTGTTCCGCTGCTTCCTGAAACACTTGCTGCATTTAAACTCGCCGCCGCAATGCTGCCAGAGGTGGCGTGCAGAGCGATCGCCCCGCCACTGCCTGTTTGGGAGCCGGCGTTTAGAGTGCCGGTATTTATCGCTCCCGCTCTGCTGTACAGGGTGATGCTGCCGCTTTTGCCGGCGGCGCTTGCAGCGTTTAAATTGCCTGTATTAAGATTCCCAGCAGCTCTCAAATCGATTAAACCGGCATCCCCTGTCACAGAGCTGGCGTTCAGGGTGCCGGTGCCCGTAAAAATGCTTCCCGATGAGCTTTCGATGGTGATTTCGCCACCTGTACCGTCGGTTTTTGCCGCGTTAATATCGCCGGTTTTGATGTCACCGCTAGCGTAAAGGGAGATGTTTTCTCCATCAATTTTAATGCTAGAAGTGTCTAAACTGCTACCGCTGCGGAGAGAAATGAGCGAGCCACCGGCACCAATCGAGCCGGTGTTTATATTTCCGGCAGCGCTCAGGTTGACATAACCCCCGGAACTGCCGAGGGTGATGCTGCCAATATCAATGCTGCCGGTTGCGGAATTCTCCGCAGTGGAATTAACGCCGGCTATTAAACTCAGACTTGGCTGAAGGTTGCCCTGTGAGGGATTGATGGTGATGTTCCCAACTTTGATGCTGTTGCCGGCATAGAGACTGAGTGAGCCGCCAATATAATTGCCAAAGGTAAGTTTTCCTTGTGCGCTGATGCTAGAGCCGTCTAGACTGGTGAAGTTGCCCAATTCTCCTGCTAAACTGCGAATGGAAAAATCGCCGCCAGCACTTAAGTGAGCGCCCGCAGAAATCTCGCCATTGCTGACTAAATTCAGGTTGCTGCCGGCTGATATAAATGAGGAAAACTCACTCAATAAATCAATGCCGGAAGTTCCTTGAATGTCGAGAGCGCCGCCGGCACTCACCCAAGTTTCGCGCAGCTGAACCGTATCCCCCGCCTGCAGTTGCGCAGAGCCGGTGGTGTTGAGATTAGTGTTCCCTAAGGTAATATTTCTGGCAGCGGAGAGGGTGAGTGTGCCGGTTTCCACTTGCGGCGCGGGTGTCGGAGAATTTGCAATCGCGACATCTCCTGCTCCCACCTTAATGCCGGAACCTGTTAAAATAACGCTGCCGTCGCTGCCGACTTGTACTGCTGTGGCGTGACCGGCACCTGAGCCGGTGAGCAGTGCGGGCAGGCTAGCGGGCAGGAAGGCAGGCAGGTTGGACGCTTGGAAGGCGGGCAGGTTGGAGGTTTGGATGTCCAATCCCAGCAAATGTCCGGGCTGGCTGATGCGGACAAGGCTCTCTCCGGGAACGGCGGCGACGGTGAGATTGCCTCCTGGGGCGGAAAGGGTGCCGGTGTTGAGAACTGTTCCGCCAATCAGGGACAAGCTGCTGCCGGCTGTAACGGCTAGTTCGCCGGTGTTGACAATTGCGCCGGGTTGTGCTAAGGGAAACGCGAAGGCGCTGGGGGTGCCGGTGAGGGCGGCGTAGTTATTGTCGCCAGCGGCGTGAAACCAATTTGAGCCAAAGCCAATGCCGGTGGCGGTAGTGGCGAGAAAGGACGCCGGCACGTCCAAGCGGGCGTTTTGGCCAAACAGGATGCCGGCGGGGTTGATCAGGTAGAGGTTGGAATTGCCGCCGGTGACTCGAATTAAACCATTAATAACAGAGGGCTCGCCGCCGGCGACCCGCCCGAGGATGTTGCGGATATTGGGGCTGGAGAGAAAGTTGGCAATTTGACCCTCACTGAGCCCGAACTGCTGGAAGCTGTGAAAGAGGTTGGCACCATCGCCAGAGAGGGAGCCGCCGGTGATGTTGAATTGGTTGCCGGTGGGGTTGACAGTCGTGCCGGTGCTGTCTGGTGCTGGGACAATCCGCTGTGCCAGAGCCGGTTGCGAGAGGATGAGTGCTGCAAAGGGTAAAAGTGCGAGCAGCCGCCTGATTCTGTTCATTGTTGGTGCCGGTGGTAGTCAGCCGTGTGGAACCCACGCACCCCGATGGATGGGTTATTGCCCTGATTGGCTGCTTCTGTCAAATATAGCGTTCTCTACATCCCACCGGCACTGATGGGGGTGGGTTCCCCAAGAAAGAACCCACCCTACGCAAGGAGAGGCGACTTTAGGCTGCATAATTCCACAATCCCCTCCCGAAAAATAAGCCGAGGGTGATAGCAGACCTCGTAGCACCGGCGAGACGCCGGTGCGGGCCATGCGGAGGGGGGTGGCGGTGCTGGAAACTGGTGGCGGGGAAGGCGCTCTCCCGCTCGGTACGCAAAAAGCGGTACTCTAAAGTCTGGAGAAAAAACAGCTCACTATGAGAAAGCGCAAGCATCCCATTGAAATGTTTTCAACCTTTTTGAAGGTAGACGAGCCAAGCGATTCTATTGGCCCCGCTTGGCTGACCGACTCGCGGTTGAAACAGAACATGACTCGGATGAGTCTAGCAGAGCCAGATGCCCCAGAAGAATATTGGACGCTGTACTGGCTGAGAGAAGCTTTGAAAGACCCCCAAAACACTCAGGCTCGCAGCCACCTGTCAGCCTATTTAGAGGAAGTCTGCTACTGGACAACTCTCAAAGTTTTTCAAGAAGTTGCCAATATCAGCCAAAGTCGGGCCGACTGTTTTTTTATTGCCCGGGCTGCAGCAGCTAACCCAGCGAAACTCTTTAAAAATTACGACGGGGTGCGCAGCAGTCTCAAAACTTTCGCGCAGTTTCCCCTGAAGACGGCTATTCTAGAAGAAATTCGCGCCGGCAGGGAGTTGCTGAAATATTCTGACCCGGCGCTGCTGCGAGCGGTGACGAGAAAGACGCTGAAAGAAGCGCTGCAAAAAGCCGGACTCAGAGAGCCGGAACTGTCAGGATGCCTGCTGGCCTGGCAGTGCTTTAAAGAGATTTATGTGCCGGCAACAGAAGGCAGGAGCCGGCAGCTAAAGTCCCCTGACGAAACTCAGCTCGCGGCTATGGCTGAGGGGTACAATCAGTTGCGGAAACATCCGCTCGCTGCTGCTGACAGTCAGTCGGTTAAAAAATTGCTAGACCAGTGCGTCCAAAGTGTGCGAGACAGTTTGAGGATTAGTACGGTCTCTTTGGATAATTGCCTCTTTGAACCGGCCTTGGCATCTGATGACCCCATAGACGCGCTGGACGAGCCGGCCAAAGAATGGCAGCAAATTCACTCCATTATATCTGATGCGCTGGCGAAAGTGCAAGACCCCAACCAAACTCTGCTGAAGCTCTGGCACGGGCTGGCCTTCAGGCAGTCGGAGTTGGGTCAAATTTTCGGGCAAAAGCAATATCAAATTTCTCGCCAAATTTCCCGCAGCCAGCAATCGTTACTGACAGTTCTGGCTGAGTGGAGCGCGTCAACTTTGGGAATCAAGTTGAGTTCTGACCAACTGAAGGAGATGGCCAACCAGATTGAAGCCTGGTTGGACTCGCACTTTCAATCTTTTTACTTCGATGTCTTAAAAACTGCTGTTCAAACTGAGCTGCCGGCGGAAATAGAGTTATTGCGACTGTATTACGGTCAGGATTTGAAACCCCAAGATGTGGCGCGGGAACTTCAAATCGCGGAATCGGTCGTAAATCAAAGGCTGGGGCGGGTAAAGCAACACTTGCTGGCGCAGTTGAGGTCGCACGTGCAAACTACGTTAGGGCTGGATTTGAGTTCTGTAAGTTCAGCGGACAAAAGACTCTCAGCATTTGTTGACACGTTTTTAGAGAAAGCGCCTTATGCGGTTTTTGAATAGATCGGAGTTAAGCTTATGCTGACAGTTGAAGAACTTATCGGGCAATACCCCAATCAGGTGTGGTTGGAATTTTCACCGCAGGAGCGGGCGGCTGCATGGCCAGCTACTGGGGATTATTCTGGCGATGCGGCTCGCTGGAATGCCTACTTAAATCGCTTAGTATTGAATGCGGTGCTTCCCTGGTTGCAAGAAGAGAGCGGCACCGAGCCTGCTGTGTGGCCAAGTCAGGGGGCGTTACCTAGCATCTGGGAATTTATAAATGGTACGGCAGTGACTCTGGGTCAAACGCGGATTGTACTGATTCCCAGTGAGGCGATTGACATAGAAGAATTCTGTGTGCCCCAAGAGTGGGTGGATATTCCGAGTTGGAATGCCAACTATTATTTGGCGGTGCAAGTTAACCCAGATGAAGGTTGGCTGCGGGTGTGGGGCTACGCGACTCACGAGCAGTTGAAGCGTCGGGGGAGCTATGATCAGCTGAGCTGCACCTATTCCCTGGATCGAGAGGATGTGGTTGACAATATTCATGTAATGTGGGTGGCGCGGCAACTCTGTCCAGATGAAAAAGTAGAGGTACAGCCGCTGCCAAGTTTGCTTCGGGATGAAGCGGAAGTGCTAATCGCGCAACTGAGTCAACCGGCGCTCTATTTTCCGCGTTTGCATGTGGAGTTTGAACAGTGGGGAGCGTTACTGGAGAGTGAGATTTGCCGGCAGCAGCTGTACCAGAGCAAAAACTCACAAGAAGGAGCGATAGTGCCGGCAGCCGTCGCCGCAGCGCTCCAGGTGCCGGTCAACCTGTCTAACTGGTTCCAGAATGTGTTTGAACAGGGGTGGCAAACGATTGAAGAACTTTTCGGGATGGCAGACCCCAATTTATCTTTTGCATTTCGCAGCCTAGAAATGGAACCAGAAACCCCAGTAACTGTGAGGGATTTAATTGACCTGATTTCTACGAGTTCTGATGAAGAGCGGCAGAAAATTGCCGCTCAAAGGTTGGGACAAATCGGGAGTGGCAGTGATGGGGCGAGCGCTGCCCTCGTTCATCTAATCCGCACAACAGAGGATGAGGAAACTCGCTGGGCTGCGGCTGAGAGTTTGCGCACAATAGATCCGGGCAATCCGGCATTGGGTGTCCAAAGAGTAACAGACTTGGGCATGCAGATAGCCGGTCACGCCGTGGCGCTGATGGTCGCTCTTTTGCCCTGGGGTGAAGGGAAAGTGGCCATTCTCCTGCGGGTGTATCCTTTGCGGGGCAAGACCTATTTGCCGCGCGGATTGCAGCTGATTGTGCTGGATGAAGAGGGCGAGACTTTTTTAGACACTGAAGCGCGGGATGCTGATAACTACATCCAGCTCAAGTTTGGGGGAGATCGGGGAGAGCGGTTCAGTGTCAGGGTGGCGGTGGGAGATGTAGCAATTACGGAAGATTTTGTTATCTGAAAGTTGCTAGTTTTTCCCTCGTTCCCAGGTTTGTAGTTGGGCTTTAGCCCAATCCGAGGTTTGTAGTTGGGCTTTAGCCCAATCCGAGGTTTGTAGTTGGGCTTTAGCCCAATCCGAG
>JALOOK010000121.1 GCA_025454445.1 Oscillatoria sp. Prado101
GAGAGTTTGTGATGATCTTCCGCCTTGAGCACCACTTGCCAGCCCGGAACAGGCACCCACGCCTGATTCCCGGAAAAAGACACTATCTGAAACGGGCCGGTTTCCAGCAGCTGGGGAACTGCTTGCAAGTCTTCTAGCGCCAGCGGTAACTCGCCAACTACCGGCAGAATCCGGGGCAATTCCTCCTCAGACTCCAGACGGTACACCGGCAAGCGGGGAGCAGGTCGAGCCGGTGTCACCGTAAAATCGGTTAGCAGCTTTTCAATTTGCTGTCGGGCGGTTTGAGAGTGCGCGAACCGCAACCCCTGAGCGATCAGCCGCGATCGCTCCTGCAAGTCAGATTTTTGTTTAGCCGCCTTCCAGTATTGATAGGCGGCGGCATCACCCGGATGGCTGGAAAAACCCTCTGGCGGTTCAGACAGGCGGGAAAACTCTTTGATCGCTTTGGCCATTTCGCGAGCGCCATCGGCGTCCAACTGTTTGGCTAGAATAAATTCCGCAGCAGCTGCTCTCTCCGGCTGAGTCAGGATGCGCAATTCGTACAAGATATCGCTACCGCGCACGCCAAAGTGAGCTCGCACCGGCTCGGAGACACCGGCACTCACCATAGAGGAGTACACTTGGGCACCGACAATGACCTGATTTTGGTGGATCGGCTCAAAGCCGGTTTCCTCAAAAATTTTCTGGGGGTTGAAGCCAGCTTTTTGCAGAGTCTGGCAGGCTTGTCCCCATTCCACCCAAGTGCCTTCCTTGCGCCGGAGGGCGAACAGCAAGTCTTCAGGCTGGTTGGGGGAATTGGGCGTGTCTTGTGGTGTGTCGGTCATAAAATTTGAGAGTTGAGGGGTTAGCAGTCAGTGGCTGGGATTTCTCACCGCTAACAGCTAACAACTATCACAATTTACCGCAAACGCGCCCGACTCTTACCTACGCCTGAACGATCAAGTCACTGCCGGCAAGGGTTGCGCCGGTGAGTGTGGCAAATTGCCCTCCTGTGCCAAACCCATCCGCACTGCCATTCTCGTTATAGAACAGCCTGCCATAGGTAGAGTTGAATACAATATACGCACTGGAAGTAGCGGCGGCGGCGTCACTGGTAACCGTGGCAAATTCAGCCGCCACGCTAAAACCCGCCCCCGCCGCACTGGTTAGAACGGTGAAAGTGGTCTTGTCCAGAATTAATTTATCTGTGCCGCTCACAAAGTCAGCAATCCTGTCCACACCAAGATCAGCTGTGGCGAAAGCCGCATTGCTGTCGAAAACAAAGCAGTCGCTCCCCTTCCCTCCTGTCAGTAAGTCATTACCGGCACCCCCAGTCAGGGTGTCATCGCCGTCTTCCCCATAAAGGTTATCATTGCTAGCCCCACCACTGAGCGAGTCATTGCCGGCACCGGCAAACAAATAGTCATTGCCGTCTTCGCCATAGAGATAGTCATTGCCATCCCCGCCATAGAGGTAGTCAGCGTCAGTTCCGCCATAGAGGGAGTCATCGCCCTCTCTGCCATAGAGGTTGTCTCTGCCCGCCCCGCCGGTCAGCGAGTCGCTCTCGCTGCCGCCATCGAGCTGGTCGTTGCCATCCTCCCCACTGAGTGTATCACGGCCTACTTCCCCGTAGAGGTAATTTCTGCCCGCCCCGCCGATCAGGGAGTCATCGCCAATTCCCCCATACAGGTAGTCATTGCCGTCTGAGGCAATTAAAGTGTCATTGCCCTCTTTGCCATAGAGGTTGTCATTGCCGGCTCCACCATCGATATAGTCATCCCCCGCGCCGCCATCGAGCTTATCACTGTCTGCGCTGCCAATTAAAGTATCGGCAAATGCCGAACCGATAACGCTTTCCATCCCGCTGAGGCTGTCTGTGCCGCCTATGCCGTCATCTGCCGTGCCGGTGGCGAGGTTAACCGCAACGCCGGTGGTGGCGCTGTCGTAAAAAATGCGGTCAGAGCCGTCCCCGCCTATCATGGTGTCATTGCCCTCTCCGCCATAGAAAGAGTCATTGCCGGCATCGCCAGAAAGCCAGTCGTTGCCCTTTCCGCCATCGAGGAGATCATTGTTGCCTCCGCCATCAAGGCTGTCACTGCCGGTACTGCCAATTAGGGTGTCGGCGAAGGCTGAGCCGGTGACAGCTTCGATGCCGGTGAGGCTATCGGCAAAGTTAGTGCCATCCACAACCGCGCCCGTAGCGAGGCTCACAGATACGCCCGCTGTGGCGCTGCCGTACAAAACTCGGTCATTACCCTCTCCCCCAATCAGGGTTTCATTGCCCTCCCCGCCACTGAGGGTGTCATCTCCCGCACCGCCATCAAGGTAGTCTGTGCCGTTTCCGCCAATCAAGCTGTCACTGCCGGTGCTGCCAATCAGGGTGTCGGCGAAGGCTGAACCGACGACAATTTCGATGCCGCTGAGGCTGTCTGTCCCCGCTGCGCCCTCAGAGGCGGTGCCGGTAGCCAGGTTGACGGAGACGCCGGTTGTGGCGCTGTCGTAGGATACCTGATCAGTGCCATCCCCGCCAATCAGGGTGTCATTGCCCTCCCCGCCAATCAGGGTGTCATTGTCTTCGCCACCGATCAGGGAGTCACTGCCGCTGTCGCCGATCAGGGAGTCACTGCCGGTGCCCCCAACCAGGGTATCGCTGCCAGTGCCGCCATAGAGCGAGTCATTGCCCGCATCCCCACAGAGGGAGTCATCCCCGTCTTGACCGTACAGCATATCATCGCCGTCTGAGCCACTGAGGGTGTCATTGCCCCCCACCCCAAAAAGGGAGTCATTGCCGGCGTTGCCGTTCAGGGAGTCATCCTCGATTTTGCCGCTGATATCGCCTGTAAGATTGTCTGCTGTGTCAGTTCCTTGTATGTATGCCATAATTGTGTTTCCTTTGGCGAAAAATTCGTAATTGGGCGATCATTAGTCGTTTTGTTGATTGTCAAAAATCTAATATTGAGAGACATTTAATACCTCTAAAAGTAGCAATATTTACTTATCTTCACTCAATTCTCTACCTATAAGTATAAGCCTCTATAACCCCCCACTCCCCCTTATAAAGGAGGGGTTTGAGGATTTTGAGCAGCTTTTACGATAAATAAGTTATACCTCCTCAGGTGTAGATTCTGAATTCTGATTTTGGTAATTTTGGCCCAATTTTATGCTGTTGAGCGCGGCTCCTGAGGAGCCAGCTCAAAACTGCCTACTTAATGCCTGAGTGGCAACACATCAATAAATTTGGCTCTATAAAGTAATTTAAAACCCAGGTTACGGGTCTGTGTTGCCACTTTGGCCAGACTTTACAAATGTTTATATTTCTCTGTTGCTACAGGCGAACCTGAGAAAAAATTGTGGGCACGCGACATGTCGCGTCTGGTGCAAATGATTGTATTTGTAAATCTGTCGCCGGCA
This sequence comes from Oscillatoria sp. Prado101, assembly GCA_025454445.1. GTDB lineage: Bacteria > Cyanobacteriota > Cyanobacteriia > Cyanobacteriales > Oscillatoriaceae > Oscillatoria. The sequence continues at coordinate 3,391 of JALOOK010000121.1, forward strand.
GTCAGCCCTGATATATAGCAGTTTTCAGTTGGATGAAGTACACGCCAGAAACCCGGTTTCGCCAAAGTTACCGGGTTTCTCAGTACCTCACTCATAGGAAAAACGCTATAAGCGCGGTTGCGCTGGCAATTTTATGATTAATAATTAATCCGGTTTAATAGTTGTTAAAATAGAGGGTGATATCTGGATGCTACGGGCTAGGGGCAAGAAAATATCTATTTTCCAGTCCATAGCCCCCAATTAGCAATTATGTGCGATTTAGCAGAAGTGAGAGAACAGAGTCAGCCACTTCAAGGGGCTGCCTTTGCACTATAGGCGACAGAGGGCTCTACAGCACCCAGTTGACCAGAGTGCGGACGCCGTAGCCGGTGGCACCGGCGCTGTTGTAGCCATTCTCCTTGTCAGTCCACACCGGCCCAGCAATGTCCAAGTGAGCCCAGGGGGTTTGCTTGACGAACTGCTTGAGGAACATAGCAGCGCTAATCGAGCCACCGGCGCGAGGGCCAGTGTTTTTCATATCTGCCACAACAGATTTCATGCCCTCAAAGTATTTTTCCTCCAGAGGCATGCGCCAGAGTTTCTCACCGGCTTTTTCGGCGGCGGCGGACAGTTCAGCGGCCAAAGAGTCGGAAGGACTCCACAGACCGGCAATATCATCCCCGAGAGCGATGACACAAGCGCCGGTCAGGGTAGCCAAATCGACAATCGCATCAACGCCCAGCTTTTCTGCGAACACCAGGGCATCAGCCAGCGTCAGGCGACCTTCGGCATCGGTATTATTAACCTCAATGGTCTTGCCGTTAGACGCCGTGAGGATATCGCCCGGGTGAACAGCGCTACCGCTAATCATATTTTCAGTCACAGCCGAGATGAAGTGAACCTCCACATCAGGCTTCAACTGACCTATAACCTTAGCGGCACCGAGAGTTGCCGCCGCGCCCGCCATGTCCACTTTCATCATCTCAATGCTGCCGCCGGCCACTTTAATATTCAGACCGCCACAGTCGAAGGTGAGGCCCTTGCCAACGATGGCCACGCGGCGGACAGGAGTCCCCTCTGGCTTGTAGGTGAGGTGGATGAACTTGGGGGGCAGGTCTGAGGCTTTAGCCACGCCCAGAAAAGCGCCCATCCCCAGCTTTTCGCAGTCTTCCTGTTCCAGGATTTCTAGCTGCAAGCCGTACTCAGCGGCGATAGCTTGAGCCGTTTCCGCCATAGTTACAGGCGTCACCACATTAGCCGGTGCTGCCACCAACTGCCGCGCCAAGATAACGCCAGAGACGATTTGCTGTGCGCGGGCGACAGCCGCATCAGTGCCGGCCAGCCCCAGCAAATCGACCCGCTCCACCGGCAGCCCTTTGTCATCGGATTCTGACTTAAAGCGGTTATCTTGGTAGAGAGCCAGCTCAGCGCCTTCAACAATAGCCCCAGCCGTCGCCTCAGGTGAGTGATTCCAGACGGGGAAGCTAATTGCCAGAGTTTTGCACTTTTGCTTTTTGGCCAGTCGGGCGGCGGCGGCGGCGGCGCGACGCCAGGTATCTAATTTAGGGTTATTTTCTGATTTGCCCAGACCGACGAGAGCGATTTTGCGAATCGGGCTGCCGGCACCAACGCGAGTCACAGCGCTGCTGCCTTCCTTACCCTTAAAATCCGTCTCAGAAATCAGTTCCTTGAGCGTGCCGGCCAGCTTTTCATCCAGCTGTGCCAGCGAGCCAGTCAATTCAATGGCATCCTCAAACAAGCCAATTGCCAGGGCGTCCCCAGACCAGTCCAAGTAGCCGACGAGTTCAGTCGCTCGAAATTCCATTCCTTCTTTTGCCAAGTAATACCTTAGGACTTACGCATTTTAACTGTAAGCCTGCCTGCACGTCTTCCCCCGTGGGGCGGTGGGGATATACACCGGCACGGTGAAAAGATAGCTGTAGTGCAGCGGCTAGTTGCTGGCGTTTGTTTTCTAGCTACAGCAGGATATAGCAAAATAAAAGTTATATATCACCTTCTGTGCGGTCAGCTCGTCAAAATCAGGAGTCAGCACTCAGGAGCCAGCAGTCACGGCTCCGCCGGTGTGCTTCCTGATTCCAGAAAATTCTGGAATCCTCACAGCCGCTCAAGCAGATGCTTTTCGCGTGCTGGCGAGCGCCCCCGCAGGGGGGTGCCTTGCAATCTCCATTCCTGTTGAAGGCTAAACCCAATCCATGTTCAAGAAGCGACGCAAAATCAAATGGCCACTGGCGCTCGGCACAGGAGTCTGTGTCCTGTTGTTCGGGGTTTCCCTGCCGGTAATCAACCGGACGGGCTTCGGTCTGTTCCGCGACCCGCTCAAGCAGGTGGACAGCCACACTTCCAACTCGCAAGTGTACCAGCTGGCGCAGCTGTCACCCTCGGCGCGAGGGAAGCAGCTAGAAGTTTTGGCGCAAGGAGAAAAATCCCTCTCTCGCAGCCAAGCCCGCTATCTGCTGGCCAGCGACCTGATTGAACAAAACCAGGGGGACAAGGCGCTCAGCTTGCTGGAAGGTTTAGAGAAGGAGTATCCCCTCTTAGCAGGCCAGATTGCCTTCAAACGCGCCCGAGCTTACGAACTGACCGGCAGCGCGGAAAAAGCAAGCGCCGCTTGGCAGGAACTTCTGAAACGCCATCCCAAAGAGCCGGTGGCGGCGGAAGCCCTCTACGCACTGGGCCAGAAAGATCCGCAATACTGGGATCGAGCGCTGGAGGAATTTCCCGCCCACCCCCGGACGGTTGAAATTGCCAGCCTCAGGTTGCAGAAAAATCCCAACCAGCTGCAGCCGCTGATGGTGCTGGCCAAATATGGCCACTACCACCCGGATATTGTCTCAGCGCTAGACCGGCTGACCAGTAAGTTTGGCGACCAACTCTCTCCAGAAGACTGGGAGACGGTTGCTTTTGCCTACTGGGAAAAACAGGAGTACGCCAAAGCCGGTGCTGCTTACGCCAAAGCTCCCCGTTCGCCCCGCAATTTCTACCGCGCCGGCAGGGGGCTGCAGCTGGGCGACAAGATAGAAGCCTCCCGAGACGCTTATCTGAAGCTGATACGGGAATTCCCCAAATCCGATGAAACCGCTCTAGCCTTGCTGCGTCTGGAGAAGATGCTCTCCGTGAAACTGGCAATTCCCTATCTCGACCGGGTGATCGCGGAGTTCCCACAAAAAGCCCCTGAGGCGCTGCTGGAAAAAGCGAAAGTTCTCGACACTCTGCAAAAGTCCCAGACAGCGGAACAAGCCCGTCAAACCCTGCTGACTAAGTACAGCAATTCTGATGCCGCCGCCGAACTGCGCTGGAGTTTGGCCCAGAAACAGGCAGCGGCTAGCAATTGGAGAGGGGCTTGGAAGTGGGCGCAGGAGCTAGCTGTGCAAAATCCCGACAGCGATCTGGCTCCTGAGGCGGCTTTTTGGGTGGGCAAATGGGCGAAGAATATGGGGCGGGGGGAAGACGCGAAAAAAACTTTTGAATATCTGCTGGCTAGGTATCCTGAGTCTTATTATGCTTGGCGGGCTGCTGTTTTCTTGGGCTGGGATGTGGGAGATTTTACCACGGTGCGCCAGCGGCTTCCCGAATTGGTGCCCCCACCAATGCGACCGACACTGCCGGTCGGGTCTGATGTTTTGAAAGAACTCTACTTGCTCGCTCAGGACCAGGATGCCTGGAAACTTTGGCAGGGGGAATATAAAAATCGCATCAAGCCCAGTGTGGCGGAACAGTTCACAGATGGCCTGATACGTCTTGCTGTCGGGGACAATTTGGAAGGGCTGTTTATGGTTTCTTATCTGAGACAGCGAGAGGTGCCTGAGGAGCGAGCGCAATACCTGACTCTCCGCCAGCAATCGGCTTACTGGCAGGCGCTTTATCCGTTCCCTTTCCTGGATAGCATTATCACTTGGTCGGAAAAACACGACCTCAATCCCATGCTGGTGACGGGTTTAATCCGGCAGGAGTCCCGATTTATGCCGGGAATTAAATCTTCTGCCGGTGCGGTTGGCTTAATGCAGGTGATGCCAGAAACTGGCGCTGAAATGGCTTCATCAATTGGTTTGACGCAATATAAGCTGGACAATCCTGACAATAACGTTCAGCTGGGCACGGCGTATCTGGATTTTACGCACAGGGCTTATAATAATAACTCTCTTTTGGCAGTGGCGAGTTACAATGCCGGCCCGGGGAGTGTGTCCGACTGGCTGAAAAAGAACGATTTGGGAGATCCTGACCTGTTTATTGAGAAGATTCCTTTTGATGAAACGCGAGGCTATGTGAAGGCGGTTTTTGGCAATTACTGGAATTACCTGCGACTGTACAACCCACAGGTGGGCCAGCAGGTAGCCCAGCACTCGGCAAACCAGAAAACGGCATGGAGCCAGTGATTTTTCGGAGAGGGCTTGTGGCGCAGGGGGGCAACAGGCAAGAAGGCAACTAGCGCCGGCACCAGCCAATAGAGCCAATAGCTCTCGGCGACAGGATAGGGCTGGCTTTTGCTGCTGGCCTTTTTGCCTGCGCCCTGTCCTTGCATGTACGGAAAATTCTACAGGGGCAATATCAGTAAACTTACTGAGGCAGCCATATATCCAGACAATTTACAATACCCTCTATCTGTGTAGCTGGGCTTCCTATGCAATTCGATTCATCGGAGTTTGCCAAGCTTGCCACTAAGCTAGCAGCGCTGACCCAGCAACGAGCCACAGGCAAATTGATTCTCGCTCAGGGGGAACGCCAATGGCAATTTTTCTTCCGCCTCGGTCAGCTTGTCTATGCCATCGGCGGCTCCCACCGAGTCAGGCGGTGGAACAGAGGTGTTTGCCTTTTCTGTCCAGGCTTTGCGGCTGACCCCAACCAGCTTTCTTCTGTTCACCTCTGGGAGTATCAATTTCTCCACTACGGAGTCACTCAAGAGCAACTGAGCCTCTCTCAAGCTAGGGGTGTGATTCAATCGATCGTCAGGGAGGTGCTGTTTACAATGCTTGGCCAGCCGGATTTGGCGAGCCGGTGGTTACCTTCCCCCCGACAGCCTGACTCTCAAAAAAATCTGAATTTGCCTCTGTCTTCAGTGGAGGTAAAGCAACTTCTCCAGAAAACGGGGGAGACATTGCAGCAGTGGCACGCGATGGGTTTAAGCTACATCTCTCCTGACCAAGCGCCGGTTTTTAAAGAGCGTCCCACTGCTCAAACTCCTGTTTCTTCTGCTACGTTTTTCGGCATGAAGACTCTTTTCAATGGTCAGAATACTATTTGGGATATTGCTTTGGAACGGAAGCAATCTGTGACAGGAGTGAGCAGAATTTTGCATCACTTTTTGCAACATGGACTGATAGAATTCCGAGAGGTGCCTGATGTGCTTTCTCCTGTGATTCAATTGCGTTTGGTTGCCAATGCGGTTAACTTATCGGCCCCGACTATTGCGTGTATTGATGACAGTGCTGTTGTCTGTCACACTTTAGAGAGTATTCTGGTGCCGGCAGGCTACCAAGTGCTGAAAATTCAAGAGCCGCTGCTGCAAATGCCTGTCCTTGTTAAGCACAAGCCGGATTTAATTTTTCTGGATTTGGTGATGCCCGATGCGGATGGGCACGCCCTCTGCGCTTTTTTGCGCCAAACTTCTGTGTTTCGCAATACGCCAATTATTATTCTCACCGGCCACGATGGCGTTGTCGAGCGCCTCCGTTCCAAATTTACCGGCGCTTCGGATTTTTTAAGCAAACCTCCGGAGGCGAAAAAAGTTCTGGAAATTGTGCAGAAATACTTGCCGGTGAGTTCACCGGCATCTTTCCCCCTGGCACCCCCGGAAATGGCATAGCGGTTTTGGGAAATGGGGCATGGCGGCGGGAGTGGGGCATTATGGCATGGGGTATTTGTAGGGGCGGGTTCACCCAAAATCTTTGGGACACCGTGAACAAGATTAATAAACCCGCCCCCCCTGAGCCGGTGGGGTTATGGGGCATTGGGCATGGCAGCGGGCCATAGGCCACCGGCAATCGGGCCATAGGCCACCGGCAATCGGGCCATAGGCCACCGGCAATCGGATATGGGCCCAATTCTCACTTACCTTGTCAAACCTACCCCCTAACCCCTAACCTCTAACCCCTAACCTCTGAGGGGCACGCCCGCGTGGGCCAAGCAGGCAGCTGAGACATAACTTTACATTACAGAGCTTTACTTTACAAAATCTTTAAATACTGGCCGTTGACAAGCTGGAATTTTAAAAGTTAAGCTACATATATTGTCATAAATATCAAAAGGGGTTAACTTGTGTTAACTGCACAACTGACAAATCCAGGTTCGTAGTTGGGCATTAGCCCAAAGGTTCGTAGTTGGGCATTAGCCCAAAGGTTCGTAGTTGGGCATTAGCCCAAAGGTTCGTAGTTGGGCATTAG
>JALOOK010000539.1 GCA_025454445.1 Oscillatoria sp. Prado101
ATGCAGTTGAAAGAATTTCTTTCTCCCCCCTCTCCCCTTGTGGGAGAGGGGGGTTGGGGGGGTGAGGGGCAATGTGCAGTCACATACCCAAGATGTGTATAAACAGTAGCCCTTGCGGGGCGGGGGCTATTTCCGTTCCGAGCTCCCACAAACTCGGGCGCGTCCGAAGAAAGCGGGAAGCCGAGAAAGCCCGTCTTGTCTTGGCGGTTCCAAGAAACCGGGTTTCTCTCACTGTCAAGACCGATTTTTCGTTGCCCAAGCCAAAAGAAACCCGGTTTCTGAAATTTCGTCCCACACTCTGCGTCCTCTGCGTCTTGGCGGTTCAATAAAAAAATTAAAATCGCTTTAAGGGATCTAAAAGCAAAACATGGCAGTTGACTACGATCTGGCAATTATTGGCAGCAGTCGTGCCGGTTTGTACGCCGCCGCCGCCGCAGCTTCCCTGAAAGCCCGGGTTGCCCTGGTGACACTTTCTGGGCCCGGGAGTGCCGGCTTTGAGGAAAGCTATCGCGGGCTGTGCAGCAAAGCGCTGACCGAAGTAAGCTCAGTAGCGCAGCGACTGGCGCACGCACACCAAGAAGGCATCCACTCCACCGAGCTCGAAAACGCACCGGCACCCGAGGAAATATCGCTGAAGTTCAGCGAAGCCCTGCAGTGGGCTGCAGGTGTGGCCACCAACTTGGGAGAAATGCACTCACCGGCAGTTTTAGCGTCGCTGGGAGTCGATGTGATTGCCAGTGCCGGTCAATTTTATCCCAAACCCCACCTCGGTTTTGAAGTCAAAGACCGGCGAATTCGGGCCCGCACCTACCTGCTGGCCACCGGCAGCAAGCCGGCGGTGCCAGAAATTGAAGGGCTGTCCACCACCGGCTACCTGACAGGCGAAACCCTCGGCCAACTGGCCAAGAGCAAACAGGTGCCGCAAAGCTTAATTGTGATCGGCGGCGCTCCCACCGGCATCGAACTGGCCCAGACTTTCGCTCGCCTGGGCAGCAGCGTTACCCTGGTGGTGAAAAGCCCCCGAATTTTACCGCACGAAGACCCAGAAGCGGCGCTGCTGGTTCAGGCGCAGCTGGAAGCGGAGGGGGTGCGCGTTCTCACCAACACTGAGGCGACTCAAGTTAGGCGCATTGAGGGCAAAAAATGGGTTCAAGCCGGCAACCTGGCCCTGGAAGGGGATGAAATTTTGCTCGCTGCCGGTCAGATGCTGGATGTGGCATCTTTAAACTTGGAGTCGGTGGGGGTTAAGTTTCACCGGCGCGGTCTTGAACTCAACCAAAAACTGCAAACCACCAACCCCCGCATCTACGCTTGCGGGGATGCATTGGGAGGGGAAGCGCAGCCGCATGTGGCCCAGTATGAAGCCGGTGTGGCCCTCAAGAACGCTCTGTTTTTGCCGGTGTTTAAAGTGGATTATCATGGGATTCCCAGGGCGATTTTCACAGATCCGCAGGTAGCGAGGGTTGGGCTGACGGAAGCGCAAGCAACCAGCCGGTATGGGAGGGATGTCTTGTTGCTGCGGCAATATTTAAAGACGGTAGCGAAAGCTCAGCTGCGCGGCGAAACGACTGGCTTTTGCAAAATCGCTGTGCGCCGCAATGGGGAAATTCTGGGCGCGACTGTCGTGGGGGGGGATGCCGGTGAGCTGATTCACAGCATTGCTCTGGCGCTGCGGCAGAAGATTAAAATAGGGGCGATTGCAGATATGCCCCACATCTGGCCAACACTCTCAGAAATTGCCGGCACTACCGCCGCCGAGTGGCGCAGATTGCGTTTCGCCGGCAATCCCCGCCTGCAAGATTTTCTGAAAGGCTGGTTTAATTGGAGGCGGGGGTGGTGATATTGATGAGACAGTGGCGCGTTTGTTTGCCATAGAAGAGAGAATGCGCCAGGGGTAAATAGGACTCACGTTTGAGATAAGCAGCTTTAAGGATAGCTTTCTCAGGAATTGCCTGGAGATGCTGTATATTTACAACCGGCATCTCAATGGGGCTGATAGGGAAGAGATTGCCTCTCTGCTAGAAAATCTCCCCGCTAATGATTTTAAAATTGGCGCGGTCGAGTATTTTTCCCGAAAGCTGAAGAGTCGAGATTTCCTGAAACTCCAGGATAGCGAGCGAGACTATTTCCAGTATTTCTGGGGGAAAAGGGAACTGTCGGTGGCGGACAAACCGGCACTCGGCGCACTCGTTTGCCTCTATTTTGGCTAAATTGAGCGCACTCCACTATAAGAAAAGCCTCGTTTATAAGGACAGCTGGAAGAAGCATGGGGAAGTGCTGGGCGTTTTTGCGAATATTACGCGAAAGTACGACCGGATAGAAGCAATTATTGCGGGGGGAGTTAAGACAACCTCTGATCAGTCTCTCCTGGATACGGTTGGCGAATTGGCTGTTTATTATAGCAAATATTTGACCTATTTGGCGGAACGGGGCTATCTTCCAATATTTCATTCAGCTATACCCTGCCCTTGACGCTTTAGAAAGTTACTGGTACAATCAAGGATTTGAGGCCGCAGCCAGACTTCTGGCGAGGCGATATGAAAGTTCTGGGGAGTGGGAGGGGATAGGGAGTTACGATGCTTGCTTCGCCGCGATGACAAAGCATTACAAAGGACTTGAGGACGTGCTGATTAGTGGGGACTGGCGCTCGCCGGAACCTCGCAAGTGTTGGCTGGCGGCTGATTTAGCCATTAGTGCTATCCACTATTTGGTTCTGGCGTCCGTAAAAGAGCCAGACAATTTACAGAAGTTCGCAACTTTCATAGAACAGCTATAATTATAACCCAAGTTGCTACTTACAAGTCTAAACATCCAGATCCCCCCAAACCACCCTAAAAAAGGGGTGATTTGAGTATTATCCCCCCTTTTTTAGGCGGGGCTAGGGGGGATCTCACCTGACTAACTGGTAAGTAGCAACTTGAGTTATAATTATAGCAATAGACAGTCAGTGCGCGGACTCGTAGGACAGGCGTCTCGCCTGTCCTACGAAATATAGACGTGGGGTAGGCGTTGCCTCTGAACCTTAATATCTAATGTCCTAACCTAAGGCTTTTGGGCTAAAGCCCAACTACAAACTTTGGGCTGAAGCCCAACTACAAACTTTGGGCTTCAGCCCAACTACAAACTTTGGGCTTCAGCCCAACTACAAACTTTGGGCTTCAGCCCAACTACAAACTTTGGGCTT
>JALOOK010000122.1 GCA_025454445.1 Oscillatoria sp. Prado101
CGGTCGCCGAGGGCAGCGCAAAGCCTAGGCCTCTGGTCATAACTATTGAGGAGGCCCACAAGTTTCTCAGCCACGAATTGGCCGGTCAGACGATTTTCGGCACTATCGCCCGCGAGATGCGAAAATATTTTGTTACGCTTTTGATAGTTGACCAGCGCCCTTCGGGCATCGATAATGAGATTATGTCTCAGATTGGCACCCGCATCACCGCTTTGCTCAACGATCAAAAAGACATTGACGCCATTTTCACCGGCGTGGCGGGAGCTGCCGGTTTGCGAGCTGTTTTGGCCAAGCTGGATTCCAAGCAACAAGCGCTGATTCTCGGGCACGCCGTACCGATGCCGGTGGTGGTGCAAACTCGCCCCTACGACGAAACTTTCTACAGTGAAATTGGCGATATAGATTGGGCAAATATGCCCACAGAAATTGTGATGGAAGAAGGTGAAGCCGCTATGGCGGATCTGGGTTTCTAGTAGGGGCATTGGACATTGGGCATGGGGCATGGGGCATTGTGTGTCACTAGAACATGCGACTGGGAACAAACTTCGCCGCCCGGATAATAATCTAGTGCCGTTGAAATCGACAGTCAGAGTCCACCGGCTCCCCGCCGGTGCGCTCCCGCCCTCTCAGCTGCCGGCATCTGCCTTTGCCATATCTTTGCGCAAACAATAGCATGCCTGCTGCAAATTGTCAATCCCGCTCCCTCTGACCGCAGCGCCGCTTTTACCGGCTGGCGCAACGTCACCCAAAGGAAAAGCCGGTTGAGCAATCTCATTGTCTGGTTATCACCCTATTTCCACCCCCCACAGGTTCGGCAATTGCGAGCCTTTAGGACTGCCCAGTTGCCCGTGGCTGGTTGATCATAGAAATCAGGAGAATTCTACAGTGTCAGCAGTTTGTCACACACAAATATTTTTTTGCCAACTTGGCTCCACTCTTAGCTGCTGTTAAGCCAGAATTGGACATATGTTGCCTGTCAGGTCTGTAGAAGTCCCCATGTTACCCACAACACACTCGCCGCTAGCGCAGTGGCTGGCTGCCTCTGAGCGGGGCGGCAAAAGCCGGAGGCAGCGGCCTTCCGAGTGCCAAAATGTCAGCATTTCGTCATCCAAGGAAACCCTCAGCAAATCTACCCTGCGGGGGATTCGCCCCAGATGCTTTGGCAATTATATGTAGAAAAGCTTAATTTTACCGGCATTTTGGGGAAAGCTTAAGAATATAAGAGTGGAGGAGCAACCCCTGACTGTTTACAGACGTCTAAATGTGGAATACTATACAAAAAGGCAAACTCATACCTACTTCGAGTTTTAAGCACCTGTCACCCCGTACTGTCAGTTGCCGGTGTGGCGGCCAGGGGTGGCCGGTGTAGGGGCGGGCCACCCACGGCAACCGCTCTCCGACGCGAACGAGCTTCTAACAGCTTCAACTGACTGAAACGCGCTCTCCTGCCCTGAGAGTTGGGCAGGTGAATGAACCTTTAATTTTCATTTAGGGAGTTCACGACTCACTCATGCCCACAGCAAAGAACCGTACCATGACCGCCAACCCCACTTACATGGGCGCACGGCCTTCCGCACCGGCTGATATCGTGCGCACCTATCTGCACGAGATCGGACGGGTGCCGCTGCTGACCCACGAGCAAGAAATTGTCTTGGGCAAGCAGGTGCAGCAAATGATGGCGCTGATTGAAGCGAAAGAAGCCCTGGCCGACGAGCTCGACCGCGAACCCACTCAGCAAGAGTGGGCGACTCGCCTGGAGCTTTCGGAAGTCGAGCTGAACCGGCTCGTGCACCAGGGACAGCGTGCCAAGCAAAAGATGATTGAAGCCAACTTGCGCCTGGTAGTGGCGATTGCCAAGAAATACCAGAAGCGCAATCTGGAGTTGCTCGACCTGATCCAAGAAGGCACACTCGGTTTGGAACGAGGGGTAGAAAAATTCGATCCCACGCGGGGTTACAAGTTTTCCACCTACGCCTACTGGTGGATTCGCCAAGCGATCACCCGCGCCATCGCCCAGCAGGCTCGCACGATTCGCCTGCCGATCCACATCACCGAAAAACTTAACAAAATCAAAAAAGTCCAGCGGGAGCTGACCCAGCAATTGGGGCGGAGCGCCACGCCGGCTGAAATTGGCCAAGCCCTCGATTTAGAGCCATCTCAGATCCGGGAGTACCTGACGATGGCCCGCCACCCGATTTCCCTGGACATCCGCGTCGGGGACAACCACGACACGGAACTGCAAGACCTGCTCGAAGATGAAGCCGCCTCCCCGGAGAGCTTCACCACCCAGGAATTGCTGCGCCAAGACCTCGACAACCTGCTGGCCGAACTGACACAGCAGCAGCGGGATGTGATTACCCTGCGCTTTGGCCTCAAAGACGGTCGCGAGCTGTCCCTGGCCAAAGTGGGCGAGCGGCTGAATCTGAGCCGGGAGCGGGTGCGCCAGCTAGAACATCAAGCCCTGGCTCAGCTGCGCCGCCGGCAGGCCAACGTCCGCGAATATCTCGCCAGCTAGTCGGGCGGTCAGTTTTTGAATTCACCGGTGGCCCGCAGCGCTCCGAGGGCGAGCGCTGGAAAAAAATAGAGCTGGGAGCTGCAAAGGCTCCCAGCTCTATTTTTTGTTAATATTTGCACACGAATTCAGGAATCAAGGGCGACCGGCGTCAAGGCTTTCGCAGAAAACAGGGCGCAAAGGAGCCCGTTCTCAACTCAGAAAATCTGACTGGAAAACCCAGAGGGAAAAAACCAGGGTGCACAACCGGTTTGTCCGCTTTAGCTCACCGTGGCACAAAATGCTCAACTGGTTTAATTGGCCAAGCTTAGCGCTCCTCCCAGCTTTGGGGCTAGCCGCCAATGGCCTGTGCACCGCACTCACTGCTGCCAGCGCCCTTGCGACTTTTGGCTCCGACATGGCCGGGCCGCCCCCACAGCAAACCCCACAGCAAACCCCACAGCAAACCCCAAAGCAAACCCCAAAGCAAACGGTGTACCCCACTGCAGGCGGCGCACCGATTCCAGAAGCCCCCATGCCTGCAGGGGAACAGCCTTTAGCCGATGGGGTTTATCACTACGGCGAGTCCGCCCAACCCGAACAGATAGGCAAAACCTATATAGTGTTTGAGGTGCGCCGGGGCTTGGCCATAGGAGCCTTTTACATGCCCAGCTCCTCCTTTGACTGTTTTTACGGCAGCGCCTGGGAGCAGCGACTCGACCTCACCATTGTCAGCAGCTACGAACAAACAACCTACACATACTCCGTCCCCCTCAACGAGTTTCAGCCCGTCGCCACCGTCAGCGAGAACGACGAGCGAATCTTGAGGGTTTGCACCGGCACCTATGAACAGAGGGTGTGGCAGCAGCTTTCCGCCCCACCAGCCGCTCCCACGCCCCCTCAATACTCAATACCCGGTTGCGCCTTAACGCCTTGCTCCCGAAACGGATGCTTAATCAAAGTCATTTCAGTTACCAAGTCCGCCCGCTCAATTAGGGCTGCCGGTGCCCCCCTGCCGGTGAGAATCGCGTGGGTGTCAGCCGGCTTTTCTGCCAAACCGGCAATCACTTCCTCAACCTGCAAATATCCCAGCTTCATTGCTACATTGATTTCATCGAGCAGCACCAGCTTAAACTCCGGGTTGCGCAGAAATGCCTTCCCCGTTTGCCAAGCCAGCTGGGCTTTCTCAATATCCCGCTCCCTGTCTTGGGTTTCCCAAGTGAACCCCTCTCCGAGCGCCCGGAACTCTATCTGGGAGCCCCAGCGCTCCAGCACCGCCTTTTCCGCCGGCTCCCACGCCCCTTTGATGAATTGCACAATGGCCACACGGTAGCCGTGTCCCAGAGAGCGCAGCACCATCCCCAGCGCCGCTGTCGTTTTGCCCTTGCCATTGCCGGTGTGGACAATAACCAAGCCTTTTTCCAGACAGCGCTCCGCCAGTCGCTTCTCCTGCACCTGCTTGCGCCGCTGCATCTTCTGCCGGTACTGCTCCTCTGTCAGCAATGCCGGTGCCAAAGGCGATCGGGCATCCGCTGCCAAATTCTCACCGCCGTCCAAATCAGTCTTCGCATTCATACCTAGCTACTGCCCTCCCTTCTTTTGCCCGCACCCCACTCCCTTGCCCTGCCTAGCAACCCCCTCCCAGGTTCCCTCTTCTATATCTTGCGCAAGTGCCGCTCACACTTGATGATAAACCGGTTAAGCTGAGATTAAGACTGAGTTAAGAAAAACAGGGCAGATGAAATCCGTTTAACCATCTATCAGGGCCATTGGCATCAATCTCGTGGCCATCGCCGGCCCGCTCATGGCCAGCGGCTTCAGCAACCCCGACCGGCTTCCAGTCAGCGTCACTGTGAGTAACCAACAATTAAACCGCATACACAATTATATAAAATGGAGATAAATATGACAGATTCTAGAGATTTTATATCTCCTCGCAGTCGCTACCACGGCCAATTCTCGCCGCAAAACTTAGCCTTTGATGCGAATCTCCAGGAATTCGCTCAAAAAGTGAGCATCATCTGCGCTTTAGAAACCGGTGGCAAGCTTTCCCCAGACCAAGCTTACGAGGAAATTAGGACGCTCTGGAACCGGCTGAAAACATCGAAAAAGCAGCTGGGTATTGGCGAGCCCCCCCCTGAGGGCAGCCAGGAAAATAGTCAAGGATGAAGGGAGAAAGCAGAAAGTCGGGGCTCAGGCATTTGTGTCAACTAAAATGAACCGCGCCCGACGCGCCCGTGCGCCAAGAGGAAATTTCTTGGCGTCCCTTCACGGGGGCGGTTCATTATAAAATTGTTGATTGGTGTCAGTCCCTATCAGGCATTGAAATAGGAATCGCGGAAGAAAGCTATGTTGCCGGTATTAGAAGCGGAGTCAATCATTTTCAACTTGGTGCGCAACCCGGATGCTGGGCGGGATGTCGAGGTTGTGGACTTGCTGGCAGCAAACGGTCGCATTTTAGCAGTGCCGGTGACAAGCGCCCTCGATTTTCCCCACTGGGACAATTCCGCGATGGATGGGTATGCGGTGCTGTATGATGATCTGGCCGGCTGTAGCGCTTCGGCACCGGCAACCCTAGATATTATAGAGGAAATTCCCGCTGGTGTCAAGCCCCTAAAGGAAATTCAGCCCGGTCAAGCGGCGCGAATCCTCACCGGCTCGATGATGCCGGCGGGTGCGGATACGGTGGTGATGCAGGAAGAGACGCGGCGGGAGGGTTCTCGCGTCTTTGTCTTGGCCGCACCGGCACAGCGCGGGGCTTTTGTGCGCCACCGGGGGGCTTTCTACAAGGCGGGGACACCGCTGCTGCCGGAGGGCATCGCCCTGGGGGCACCGGAAATCGCCGTGCTGGCTCAGGCCAGGTTAGCTGAGGTGCCGGTGTGGCGGCGTCCGAGGGTGGCGATTCTCTCCACCGGCAACGAGCTAGTGACGCCCGACCGGCCCCTGCAACCGGGCCAAATTGCCGACTCCAATCAGTACGCTCTGGCGGCTGCAGTGGCCAATGCCGGCGGAGTGCCGCTGCCCCTGGGCATTGTTGAGGACGACCGGCAGGCGCTGGCAGGGGCGATGGCGCGAGCGGTGGCGGGCGCGGATGTGGTGCTGTCCACAGGCGGCGTCTCCGTGGGGGATTACGATTACGTCGAGGAAATTCTCACCGGGCTGGGAGCGGAAATTCACATCGGGTCTGTGGCCATTAAACCGGGCAAACCCCTGACTGTAGCGAGGTTTCCGGCTTCTGCCACCGGGCGGGAAGTGCTCTATTTCGGGCTGCCGGGAAATCCGGTATCAACCCTGGTAACGTTTTGGCGGTTTGTCGAGCCGGCACTGAAAAAGCTGGCCGGTCTGAAAGACGGCTGGGGGCCGGTATTTGTGCGGGCGCGTTCGCGACAGGAGTTGCGATCGGATGGCAAGCGGGAATCTTACCTGTGGGGGAAGCTGCAATTAGTTGATGGCGCTTGGGAGTTTGAACTTGCCGGTGGCAGTCACAGTTCGGGGAATTTAATCAATCTGGCGCTTTGCTCGGGTCTGGCGGTGGTGCCGGTGGGTCAAACCCTGATTCCCGCTGGAGAGCCGGTGCTGGGAATGCCGGTGGGCCCGATTCTTCAGTCTGGTTAAAACAAACCTCTTTTGCCGTTCGGCTTTACCGTCAGCCAGTTGGTTTTAGCCATAGCCAGCTGGTCGTCGGTGACCCGGGCACCGGTGAGATTGGCACCGCAGAGATTCGCCCCCCGCAGGTTGGCGTAACTGAGATAAGCCTCGCTGAGGTCCGCACCCCGGAGATCGGCTCCTTCCAAGCAAGCGTAGCTCATATAAGCTTTGGCCAAATAGGCGTCCCGCAGACTCGCCTGCTTCAAATTTGCCCGACCAAAATTGGCATTGGAGAGGTCGGAATTCTGGAAGTTGGTTTTAGCCAAGTTAGCTTGGTGGAAAATGGCTTCCGCTAAACTGGTTCTCGACAAGTCCAGCAGGCTGAGGTCGCAGCTGGCAAAATCACGTCTGCCCTTGATGTAGGCGGTTTTCACACCCAAGGCATCCCAGGTGTGGGGAATTTTCGCCTTACCGCCGGAAGCCCCTTTGCCGTCGGCTGCCGGTGCCCCCTGATGGGCACCCAGACTGGGATTCCGGGTGCCCCCACTGGGGGTGCGGGTAGCGGCGGCGCGGGCTTTGCGGGCGCGAATTTCCTCAGCCAGCTTGGAAGCGGGGGACATACCTGAGGAAGGCCCTGAATCGGCAACGGTGCGGTCTTCTGGCTGAACATCAGGTTTGGGCCGAGCGATCATGCCCTGGCTGAGGCTGTGCCGGTGCAGCTCCACATCCATCGCTCTCAGGACTTCGCTGGCGGACCCGAAGCGACTGCGGACGGAAACTTCCAGCATTTTTTCCAACACCCGCAACAAACCGGGACTGACAGTGATGCATTCCCGCCAGCGGATTTCCCCGGTTACCGGATCGTGGCCGATATGATTGGGAGATTTGCCGGTCAGCAGATAAATGCAAGTCACCCCAAGGGCGTAGATATCGCTGGCATAAACGGGGCGCAGGGACATCTGTTCCGGTGGCGCAAAACCGGGGGTGCCAATGGCAAAGGAGGTGAGTGCGGTATTTTCTGAGGTGTTGAGGATTGCGGTTTGGCTTACTTGGTCTTTGACGGCTCCAAAGTCAATCAGGACGAGCTTGTGGTCTATGTCGCGGCGAATGATATTGGCCGGTTTGATGTCCCGGTGAATCACCCGATGCTCGTGCAGGTACTGCACCACCGGCAGGAGCTCCGCCAGAAATTCTGTGACGCCAAATTCTGTAAATGGCCCGCTGCGCTTGACTTCCTGCTTCAGGGTCGAGCCGCCGACGTACTCCTGAACCAGGTAAAATTGCTCGCTGGATTCAAAGTAGTCTAGCAGGCGGGGCACTTGGGGGTGATCGACAAGTTTGCCGAGGGTTTTGGCTTCTCGCTCAAAAAGCTGCCGCGCCATGTCCAACACCTGCGGCGAGGTGGTTGCGGGGCGCAGCTGCTTGATCACGCAGCTGGGGCTTCCGGGCAAGGAGATGTCTTGGGCCACAAAGGTCGCCCCAAAGCCACCTTGCGCCAAGGCTTGAATGACGCGATAGCGAGCCCGAAGCAGGAGAGTGGCTCCGCAGGCTTGGCAGCGGTGAGCGTGGTCTGGGTTATTGGGATAGGGACAGGCAGGATTTACACAGATACTCATATTCACCCGGATGTAGCTCTGCTGTTTCACAACTTACTGTCTTGCACAAGTAGATGCGTTGGCCCCGTCTGGCCTCAAGCATGCTTTCCTCGGTGCCGCTAAGCTTAGACCCTACTTTAAATTAGTTAAGGGGATTAACGGGATGTCCTGGGGGGAACTCCCCGGTCGCTCAAGTGACTCTGCTTGTGTGGAAAAGTTTCACAACTGCCGGCACCGGCACAGCACAGACAGCCCGCCCCAGAAACTTTCCTATTAGATGCAGGCATTTTTCTTATCTTTAAAGTTCCTCAAAACAGGGAGCAACCAACGGTCTGGGGCATTTCTTCACAAAATTTTTACATAATTGTGTTGGTTGTGTGAACCTGGAGCGCCGCTGGGGCCAATGAAAGTCGGCGGGCCAGAGGGCTGCGGCTGCGGAGGGCTGTGCAGAAACCCGGGGTACAGAAACCCGGTTTCTTTAAGAAACCGGGTTTCTGGAAAATCCCGGCGGCTATTGACAAAAATAAAGCTCAATGGTATAATAGACACGATTTGCAGGAATGCTGGCATCTAGATATGGACGATTGCCGGCTGCCGGTGAGCCAAAATCCTCAGATCCCCGTCTGGAACATTAAGATTTGCAGGAGCAATTTTTGCCGCAGGTTATTGCAGCTGTAGCTTCGATTTTAACAGAGCCGGCTTTAGTTGAGTGGCTCTGTCGCAAGCCGGCAGTGGGAAACCTGTAGGGGGGGTTTCCCCTAGGGGGGAAAGCACCCTACTTTTTTGGCTCGTGCGTTCCGGGTATCGCGAGCGATGATCGCTGTATTTTATCGCAGAATTAAGTTGAAACTTCCTCTCGTTCCTCTCGTTTCCAGGCTGAGGCTGGAAACGCCGTTTTGTGTGATCTGCAGACTTAGAGCGGTTTTCAGTTGGATGAAGTACACGCCAGAAACCCGGTTTCTTTAAGAAACCGGGTTTCTCAGTACCTCACTCATACGAAAAAGGCTATAAGTAGCAACTTGGGGTAAAATAAAATCTTTAATACTGTTGGCGGTGCCAGATGAAACTTAGCTTTTGCATGATTGTCAAAAACGAGGAAGCCACCCTGCCCGAGTGCCTGAGCAGTGTCAGAGACGTGGTGGATGAAATGGTGGTGCTGGACACCGGCTCCACGGACAGCACTCCTGAAATTGCGCGAGAATTCGGCGCGAAAGTTTATCACTACCAGTGGTGCAACGACTTCGCAGCCGCCCGCAATGAATCTCTGAAGTACGTCACCGGCGACTGGGTTCTGGTGCTGGATGCGGATGAAGTGATCAAAAAAGAAATTGTGCCGCAGATAAAGGAGGCGATGCTCAACGATCGCTATATCCTGATCAATCTCGTCCGCCACGAAGTGGGGGCGACGCAATCTCCCTACTCGCTGGTGTCGCGGCTGTTCCGCAATCACCCAGATATTTATTTCTCGCACCCCTATCACGCAATGGTGGATGATAGTGTTGCCGATCTGTTGCGGCAAAAGCGGAATCAGTGGCAGGTGGCTGATCTGTCGCCGGTGGCGATTGAACACTATGGCTACCAGCCGGGAACGATCGCAGCTCTTGATAAGTTTACCCGGGCGCGGCAGGCTATGGAAGCGTATCTGGCTGAACACCCTTCCGATCCCTACACTTGCAGCAAGCTGGGCGCTCTGTATGTGGGAGCGGGCGAGGTGGAAACGGGCATCGCGCTGCTGGAACTGGGATTGGCGGCGCTGCCGGTGCGGGGCGCGTCTAGCCCTGCGGAAGCGCCGGTGCTCTACGAACTCCACTACCATTTAGGCATTGCCCACACTCGCCTTTCAAAGGTGTCTAAGGCGAAGTCGCACTATAAAGCGGCTATCGAGCAAGCTATTTTACCGCAGCTTAAATTGGGCGCTTACAACAATTTTGGCAGCTTGCTGCTGGAAACCGGCGACTTGACCGGCGCAATTTCTGCCTTCCAGACTGTTGTGCGGACTGACCCGAATTTCGCTCTCGGTCACTTCAATTTGGGG
>JALOOK010000123.1 GCA_025454445.1 Oscillatoria sp. Prado101
TGACGCCGCTCCCATCCGCATCAGACCATAGTTTAGAAAATGGGAGGAAAAATCACCCCCTGAAGTCGATTCGTCGGCTAGTGAAAGTATCTGAGCATCGCCGAGGTCAGAGAAATCTTCCTCTCGTTTGCCAGCTCCCTTTGCAGGAGCACCGGCAGG
Source organism: Oscillatoria sp. Prado101 (assembly GCA_025454445.1). Classification (GTDB taxonomy): domain Bacteria; phylum Cyanobacteriota; class Cyanobacteriia; order Cyanobacteriales; family Oscillatoriaceae; genus Oscillatoria. Next base: position 160 of record JALOOK010000123.1, read on the forward strand.
TACGCCTCTGCCTGCAATGCTATCTACTGACGGTGCAGAACGTACTCCATCCTCGAAGTCATCTACTGACTCTTCAGGGAAGAATGCGTCGTACCTCTCATGGCTCGAATCACTCGGCAAGAAATCCCATTCTCCGACATCCAGTTCAACATCTGCGAAATCGTCGAGCTCTAATTTTTCAATTATCTGCTGGCGGGTACTGATATCCACACTGGATAACTCCTCGGCTTTGCCCGACACCTGCTGTGTGGCAGCGAACATTTTTTCCTGCTGCCGGTCGAAATCCTCAAACAGAATCTCGGCATTCACTGGTGGCGGACGCCAGCCGACTTTTCGGGCCACCGGCTGCTGCCGCCCCAGGCGCAGCGACCGCAACTGCGGCAGCTCGCACCACGCCTGGGCTACAGCGGTAGACAGTTCCAGGCGCACTCCTGACCAATCCTCACTCGTGCGCTGGCAAATCAGCCCCCGCACGGCAATCGTTGCGGTTCTTTCGGCACTGTTGAGCCGGCAGACATAAGCCGGTGTCCAGCGTGCCCCGGGCACAAAATATTCCACAACCAGCCGCGCCGATTGAGTCCAAGGGGAATCGCCTTGATAGCTCAAGCTGACAACCGCACTCTTGCGCAGCTCGTCAGGTCTGGCATCCCTAGCACTGGAAGCGCGAGCCTGTTTCTGCTGCAAATCGGCTAGATGTTCCTGAGCAAGGCGCAGCTGTTCGCGGGTTTCCCGCTTTTCCTGAATGCGGGCGCGGATCTGTTCGTCCCTGAAGTTGGCCAGTGCGAGGCGGGCACTCATTGGCGAGGGGGGTGGCGCAATCAGGGCTTCCCCGGCGGGCCTTGAAGGCACTTGCAGCTGTTGCAGCACGCTGATTTCATTGTCTATCAGGGCGATTGACTCTTGAATGCGCCGCACTTCAGCCGCTGCTGCGAGCACTTCCGAATCGAGAGAGGGTGCCGGTGTCTCCTGGGGTTCGGGAACGGCTAGGCCAATGCGAACATCCCCAGCAATGGGAGCGTTTTCCCGCTCGGCTTCAACGCGAACCCGGAGGCTGCTGTCGTCGAGAGCCAGAGGCAGACCGGCTATCTCCACAATTTTCGGCAACTCGCCCCCGGATGCCGGCAACTCGGCAATCCGGGTCACTGTTGCGCCGGCAGCGTAGACTTTCACGGCGTCAATCCTGGACGTTAGCTGTGGGACTGTCATAGTTTTGCACCTCTTAGTTAGCGATTGTCAATCTGGGCCCGCTGCAAGCGACCGGAAAAATCCACATAAACGGTTTTGCACTCTGAAAACACGTCCAGCGCTGCGCTGCCGTTGTTTCTTGGGCACTGGGCACACCCTTTGCAGTGGGGGCGCAACGCTTGCGCATCGGGCATCGATGATTCTTCCCCATACGCTGTGCCCCATGCCCCATGCCCACTCCTACCCCCCACAAGCCACTTTTGCGCTCGCCTTGCGGGCAGCCAGATAAGTCCAGTTTGGCCTAAGGAATGGAGCGCGTCAAGTGGGTTGCGTCAAGTGGGTTTGGCAAGCGTCGTTGCAGATTTGAAAGATGATATCCCCCAAACCCATCTCTTTCCCCCCCCTCCCCGCAGGCGGGGAGGGGGTTGGGGTGCCGGGTTCTGTTGGCTTGCCGGTGGCTGTGTCGGGGGTGAGTGCGTGACGCACTGGGAACCGCAAGTTGCCAGTTGTTTGTCTGTCAAGGTGAGGATTTCTTGTTTACCTAATTGCTGCGTGCGTGGCAGCCACGACTGAGTGGACACATTAAAAACTGGCTGTGTGCCAGTTTTTTTATCCAGATGGCGCTGAGGTTTCTGCGAATCACGGAGTAGAAAATTGATTCTAGGAGATTTATTATGCGCATCTACACGCTCGCTCTGTCAGGTTTGTTGCTCCTTGGTAGTGCTGTTAATTCCCAAGCATTTGAGCTTCGATATTCTCAAGAAGGCCAATCTGATAGAGTGCAAGAATTTTCATTATATCGAGCGCAAAATGAGGGTGTTTGCTGCGATAAAGACCAGCAGTCTGGCTGCGACGACCGGCACTCGGAGCGGGGCAGTGGGCGGAAATATCGAGATTTGAATAACCAACAGCAACACGCCAAAGGTTTCCAGCTACTGTTCGCTGAAAATTCTGAAGGTGATGCGAGTGATGAAAGTGATGAGAGCGCTCAGCGGGGCAGTGGGCGGAAAGACCAAGAATCCACCGGCGATCAGTCACAATCAAAGGCTTTCCATCAACTGTTAGCTGAAGACTCCCAAGATGATGAGAGCGCTCAGCGGGGCAGTGGGCGGAAAGACCAAGACTCGACCGGCGATCAGTCACAATCAAAGGTTTTTCATCAACTGTTAGCTGAAGACTCCCAAGGTGATGAGAGCGCTCAGCGGGGCAGTGGGCGGAAAGACCAAGAATCCACCGGTGATCAGTCACAATCAAAGGCTTTTCATCAACTGTTAGCTGAAAACTCGGAGAGTGAGGAAAGCGCTCATCGGGGCAGCGGGCGGAAAGACCAAGAATCCACCGGCGAGGATGCACAAGCCAAGGCTTTTCAGCAAGGCGATGGTAACAGGAAACAGCTATTAGTGGCTGAAGCGCAAGACCAGTCGAATACTGGTGACGGCAATAGTGATGGCGAAAGTGAAGAAGCTCATCGTGGCAGCGGACGGAAAGATGCTTAATACGATCGGATATTTGCAGAGCGACAGACTTGTGATATAATGTTTGCGCCCTACAGGGCAGCATCTTTCGACAGCAGGTATGAATGGCTGTCTTTTGCACCAGGCTTAGTACAATTGCATACTTCACCGCACCGGCACTCTTGCTGGTAAATCAGTCGGGCTGTGGCAAGGTTTTTGTTGCAGGGGCAAGGAATGCCGGTGCAATGTGTGAGTAGCGGGTGAGATTTCACCGGCAACTCCTCCTGGAGGAGTTGTCGGCTTTGCCTATTTCGGCGATTTGGCCTGGTTGGGGGGGGTGTAATGGGGTAGGGTGCGTTCCGCAAAAACGAAATCCGGTCATGGGCAGGCGGTGAAAGCAAAACGCACCCTACGTTTCTAGGGGGGGATCTCGCCTGACTCACTTGTAAGTAGCAACTTGAGTTAGAATAACTGTTGCCGGAGTCGCAGCTTCCGAGTGAGCTGCCAAAGCCAGAGGGCTAGCGGCTGGGGTTACGGCGTTGCACAATTGCGGGATTAACCCCACCCCCCCACCCCCCTCCCCGCAAGCGGGGAGGGGAAGTAAGAGAGGGTTTTGGATGAGTGCAAAAAGTTCAATCATCCTTCTACTGTGCAACGCCGGGGTTACAGATAGATATCGGGGTGCATCTGAAAAAAGCGGAAACTCACAGCTTGTGGTGCGGGCGTCTTGTCCGCTCTGCGACTTCTGACAGTCCGAATGCAGTCGGCACAAAAAAAGGTGTTTTTACCAAACGAGATGCTCCAAGATATTGAAGCGCTGCTCCGACAGAAAATAGGTTTAGAGGCCAATTCGATGGGCTCTAGCGCCATCGACAGGGCTGTGCGCCGGCGTATGGCAGACTGCGGTTTGCCCGACATGCCGGCCTACCTGATGCGATTGCAGACCTCACCGCAGGAATTAGATGAGCTGATTGAAACTGTAATTGTACCAGAAACTTGGTTTTTTCGGGACAGGGAACCGTTTAATTTATTGAGCCGCTATGTGATGGCGGAGTGGCTGCCGGCCAATCCGGGCGGGGTGCTGCGTGTTTTGAGCGTACCCTGCTCCACGGGTGAAGAACCTTACTCGATTGCGCTCGCCTTGCTGGAGGCGGGGTTAGCTTCAAAAAACTTCTGCATTGACGCCGCTGACATCAGCAAAAAATCCCTGAGCAAAGCTGAGCGTGCCATCTATGAGAGGAATTCGTTTCGCGGTGAGAGCGTGGAAGCTGCGGAAGTTGCGGCGCAAGAGAATGGCTACTCCGGGAGAAGACTTTCTCTGTTCGCTATGCGGGAGAAATATTTTGTGCGAACGGCGGAGGGATATCAGCTGTGCGAGTCGGTCAGGCGTGCGGTGAATTTCAGTTACGGCAATTTGTTAGATCCCTATTTTGGGGTTGACAAAAGGCACTATGATGTGATATTCTGTCGGAACTTGTTAATTTACCTGCACAGTGCGGCTAGGAAGCGGGTAATTCAGGTTTTAGAGCGCTTGTTAACTCCAAAAGGATTGCTGTTTGTGGGGCACTCGGAAACGGGACAGCTATTCGGCACCCGGTTTGTGTCCGTGCGCCACCCTCTGGCTTTTGCGTACCGCAAGGCAGAAGTTGGGGCGGGAGGGCACAGCTTGAAGGCAGCGACAGAGAAAGAAAAGCTATTGTTCTCTGCTACCCCGAATTCCCCTTGGAACTCCCCCACATCTGCTTCGCCTATTTTGCCAATTCGATCTCAAAACTCAACGCTGAAAAGTCAGCTTTCTTCCCCAGCCCCCAGCCCCCAGCTCTCAGTTCCTTCTCCGCCGCCCAGTGCCGATATCCCAGTTTCTTCTTTGCTGGAAACTGCCCGGAGTTTGGCGGATCGGGGACATTTAAATGAAGCTGCCGCCTTGTGCGAAACTTACTTGAGTCAGAACCGCGTCAGTGCTGAGGCTTATCTGCTGCTGGGGGAGGTGTGTCAGGCTGCCGGCAATCCAGAACAAGCCGAGCAATATTTCTACAAAGCGATTTATTTGGAACCCAATCATGAACAAGCACTAACGCACCTAGCTCTGCTCAAAGAACGTCGCGGGGATTTGGCCGGCGCAGCAATTCTCAGGCAGCGAATTCAGCGGCTGTTGAAATTTTAGATTCAGTAGAAGTTGAATATTTGCTTATCAGGCGGTTGGAGCGGGGTAAAATAGCATTGGGCAGCATTGGGCATTGAGTTGGGGTTATTTGCAGAAAACACGAGAGCAAGAACAGGGGAGAGAAAATGTTGCATAGCTTCACCTTGCAAGCGAGGATATTCATGTCATATTTGTTCATGGGCTTGCTGGTATTAATTGTTGCCCTAGTGGGCTGGAGTGGGAATGCGCGGCTAAGCCACCACATCAATGAAATTGGGTCGGACGGCTTTCCCTGCATGGTCAACTTGTGGAAAATCAACGAAGGGCAGACTCAGGTTCAGTCCGCAGAGCAAACGCTGCTCAATCCAAGAGCGAGCGCCGAAATCAGGCGAAGTCAGATAAACAAAATCGAGAAAGCTTGGGAACAGCTGAAGCAAGCCTTTAACCTGTACGAAAAAATTCCTCGCAACCCCGAAGAGGATCGGCGATACCAAGCCTTTCTTAAGGAATGGGAAAAGTGGGTGAAAGCTCATAAGGAATTTATGCGGCTGAATGAAGAATTTGAGAAATATGGCGTACTCAGACCGGGGCAATTTCAGCTAGAGTTGCAGCTCCAGGGGAAAGGTAATTCAGCTGCGATGGCCGCTGCCAAAGCAGCAAGTGATATTCTGGACAGGATGAATGAGCAAAGCTTTACAAAGAAAGAGCCGGCGTTTATTGCAGCCAAGGACGCACTGCTGGAGGTTCTGGCATTTAATGAGAGCTTGACAGAAGACGTTATGAATACAGCAAATCAGGATATATCTCAAACTAGCTTTTGGGTTTTCCTGGGTATGGCAATTGGCCCCCTCACTGCTGTGATTTTGGGTTTTTACTTCAGTAATGCGATTGCCAAGCCTGTCAAGCATTCCGCTATCCAAATTACGGCATCTACCACGCAACTTTCCGCTTCTAGCAGGGAATTAGAAGCTATGATGAGAGAGCAAGTTGCCTCTACAAACGAAGTGGTCGCCACTGCAAAGGAGATTGCCGCCACCTCTGGGCAATTGGTGAAGACGATGGATGAAGTTGGGGAAATGACACAAGCCACCACGGCGGCGGCGGGTGCCGGTCAAAAAGATTTGGTGCGCATGGAAGCAGTCATGCGCCAGTTGGGGAAGGCTACTCTGTCGATTTCCTCCAAGCTGGGGGTTATCTCTGAAAAGGCAAATAACATTAATAGCGTTGTCACTACCATCACTTCTGTAGCTGATCGAACCAATTTGCTATCGCTCAACGCCGCCATTGAAGCGGAAAAAGCGGGAGAATACGGGTTGGGGTTTGCCGTGGTTGCCAGGGAAATCCGGCGGCTGGCAGACCAAACCGCTGTCGCTACCCTAGATATTGAGCAGATGGTAAAAGAAATGCAATCTGCGGTTTCCACCGGCGTCATGGAAATGGACAAATTCAGCAAAGAAGTCATGCGGGGAGTCAAAGATGTCCGCAACATCAGCGGAAAGCTGGGACAGGTTATCGAGCGAGTGCAAGCCCTCACACCGCGTTTTGAAGAAGTGAATCAAGGTATGGAGGCTCAGTCCACCGGCGCTTTCCAGATTAGCGAAGCGATGGTACAGTTAAGTGAAGCCTCCTCGCAAACTGCTGATTCTCTGCGCGAGATTAACAGTGCGATTGGGCAATTGAACGAGGCGGCGCAAAGCTTGCGGCGAGAGATACTCGCTTTAAAATGAGGGCATGGGGCATGATCGTATGGGGCATCATCGTATGGGGCATGGGGCATGGGGCATGGAGCATGGGGCATGGGGCATCATCGCATCATCGCATGGGGCATTGGGCAGCGGCTTGTGCGGGGCATGGGGCATCATCGCATTGGGCATTGTGTTAAGTATTAACTTTTCTCCTAAAACCATTACCCTAACCCCTAACCCCTAACCCTTATTGGACAAATGACGTTTGGTACAGGACAAAGGAGAAGGGACAAAATAATGTTTAATAATTTGAGCTTGCCAGCTCGGATGTTCACTGCGTTTCTCTTCATGGGCTTAATCGTATTAATTGTGGCTCTAGTCGGATGGAGCGCAACTTATCGACTAAATACCCACGTTAATACGCTGAGCCAAACTAGCCTGACCAGTGTGCTAGGAATGTGGAAAGTTAAAGAGGGGCACACCCAAATAGAGTCCTCAGAGCGGGCTTTGCTCAACCCCAAACTCACCGAAACAGAAAGGCACGCTGAATTAGCGATAATCAGGCAAGCTTTGGAGCGGATCGACGAGGGATTCAGCGAATACGATCCCTCTCCCCGGACTAAGGAAGAAGACAAAATATACAAAAAACTGCAAACGAACTGGAACAGGTGGAGGCAAAACCAGGAAGATTTCCTGCGACTCAATCAAGAATTCGAGAGCCAGGGTATTCTCAACCCTTTTGAAGTGCAGCTGGCACTGGTGCGTCAGGGGCGGGAGAAATCGCCAGAAATGGCTGCGGCAACAACTGCTAGCAATCTTTTTAACAAACTTCACGAACGTTCCCAGGCGAACCGGCTCTTGTTTGAGGGGCCAAACAAATTGATCTTAGACATTTTGAAAATAAACGAGGATATGGCGACAGCAGCTTATAAGGGAGCGCAGGAGGATGTTAGTCAAAGTACATTCTGGGTTGTCACCGGCCTGATACTTGGCCCCCTGACTGCAGTTATTTTTGGCTTTTACTTCAGCAATACGATTGCTAAGCCCCTCGGTGCTAAGATTATAGGCGTTGTGAGAGTGGCAGAACAAATATCTGCCGGCGATCTGGCCACCTCTGTGCCGGTCACGGACGAGAAGGACGAAATCGGCAAATTGCTGACTGCCTTCCGCACCATGACTCAAAGCCTGAATTCCTTGATTTCTCAAGTGCAGCAGTCGGGCATTCAAGTGACGAGTTCAGCCACCCAAATCGCCGCCTCTGGCAAGCAATTAGAAGCCACTGTGCAAGAACAAGTCGCCTCTACCAATGAGGTAGTCGCCACCGCCAAGGAAATTGCCGCCACTTCTGGGGAATTGGTGAAGACGATGGATGAAGTCGGGAATATGGCACAAGCCACCGCGACTGCAGCCGGTGCCGGTCAAAAAGACCTCGCACGCATGGAGGCAACCATGAGCCAGCTGGCAGACGCCACTTCTGCCATCTCTGCTAAACTGGGGGCGATCTCTGAAAAAGCCAATAACATCAATAGCGTTGTTACCACTATCACCAAAGTGGCTGACCAGACAAATTTGCTCTCCCTCAACGCCGCCATAGAAGCCGAAAAAGCGGGAGAGTACGGTTTGGGGTTTGCCGTGGTTGCCAGGGAAATTCGCCGGCTGGCAGACCAAACAGCTGTTGCCACCCTAGATATTGAGCAGATGGTGAAAGAGATGCAATCTGCGGTTTCCTCCGGGGTGATGTCAATGGACAAATTCACCCAAGAAGTGAGCCGTGGCGTGGAAGACATTCGCCATATCAGCGCCCAAATCGCGCAGATTATCGAGCGAGTGCAAGCTCTCACCCCGCGTTTTGAAGCGGTGAATCAGGGTGTGGAGGCTCAATCTACCGGCGCGACGCTGATTAGCGATGCGATGGTGCAGTTAAGCGAAGCTTCCTCGCAAACAGCTCAGTCTCTGCGCGAAATCAACAGCGCGATTGGGCAGTTGAACGAGGCAGCGCAAGGCATGCGGCGAGAAATTTCTCGTTTTCATTTGAGTTAATTTATCTAAAGTTGGTAGTGAGGACTTCAGCCCTCATCATTTGAAAAATAAACTCGTTTACGCCTGCAAACAAAAAGCAACAAAATGACAGCAGAAAACGCACAAATAACCAACAATTGCTGGAAGCTAATCGGAATTTGGGGCGATCGGTCTTGTCCGGAACTGAAAACCCACACTCACTGCCGCAATTGCCCTGTCTATTCCGCCGGCGGGCGCAATTTGCTGGAACGGGAAGCGCCGCAAGGCTATGTGAGTGAGTGGACTGAGTTGCTGGCTGAGCAAAAAGAAACTAAGGCGAAGGGCACTGTGCCGGTGGTTATTTTTCGGCTGGGAGTGGAGTGGCTGGCACTGCCGGCTGGCTTATTCCAGGAAGTGACGCCGGTGTCGCCGGTGCGCACTCTCCCCCACCGCAGCAATGAGATCCTGCAGGGGCTGGTGAACATCCGGGGCGAACTCCAATTGTGCGTCTCTCTCAGCAGTCTCCTGAGACTGAACGCCACACCGGCACCCGCCAGTAAGAATATCCAGAATATTGTCTACAAACGGATGGTAGTTGTGGCAAAAGAAGGGAACCGCTGGGTTTTTCCCGTTGATGAAATCTATGGTGTCCACCGCATCGCCACAGAGGAGGTGCGAAATGCGCCGGCAACCGTCTCTAAAGTGCCCGAAAGTTATATAAAAGGGATAATTAGCTGGCAAGAGGAAAGCGTGAGTTACCTGGATGATCAGTTACTATTTTACACCCTGAACAAAAGAATTCTGTGATATAATGTTTTTGGCGGTGCCTGGAAACGATAAATCTTTCATCGTTATCAAGAGGCAGAGCCTCTTAAGAGGCGTTCCCAGCCTGTAGCCGCAGGCTTCCCGTAAGGGTGGCTGGGAACGAGAAAAAGTTTGTCGGCTGTAGGGGCGACCCCCCGTGGCACTGGTGTCAACTTAAGATGAAACATAGTGCCAGCTTCCTGTGTGAGCATTAGCTCGCTCATAGCGTCTCTGTGCCATGATCCCCCCTAACCCCCCTTAAA
>JALOOK010000124.1 GCA_025454445.1 Oscillatoria sp. Prado101
GTCAACTCGTCGCTAATGGGGCTGCGACTCTCAACAATCCCGTCAACTTCGTCTGCGCTAACCTCATCCACGCCCACCAGTACGCCCTCGATCTGATTGACCTGCTTCACCTCTACCAGAAGCACTATCCCAATCCCGATGCCGAAATTGAATCTCGCACTCAAGCGATTGAGTTTGATTTGCTGGTTAAGCAACTGCCCAAAATGCTGTCTGCAATGAAAAAGAGTGCGGGTCGGATTCGAGAGATTGTTTTAACTTGGCTGACCTTATTCCGGCTGAATGAAGCGCCTATTCAGCCGGTGGATATTCATTCGGGCATTGAGAGTGCGCTATTAATGGTGCAAAATCGCCTGAAAGCTAACTCCGGTCGTCCCGAGATCCAAGTTGTTAAAGATTTCGGAACGCTGCCGCTGGTGGAGTGCGGCGGTGATGATATAAACTGGGTTTTTATGAATATCCTCAGTCATGCAATTGACGATTTGGAAAAGGGGAATCGGGCACCGAGAACCGGGAGTGGGAAAGCGAAGCAATCCCTGGCGAGACTGGCCCAGTCCCCTACGATTTGGATTCGCACGGAAATGTTGCGTCCCGATTGGGTCACCGTGCGGATTGCCGATAATGGCCCTGGGATGACAGAAGAAGTAAAAGAACAGCTATTTGACCTGTCGCTGGCCACAAAAACGGTCGGACAGGGCGCGGGGTTGGGATTGGTGACGGTCTATCAGATTGTGGTTGACAAATATCGGGGGGCAATCTGGTGCGTGTCCGAACCGGGAGGGGGTGCGGAGTTCTGGATTGAGCTGCCGGTGCACCACCTGTAGAGTGCGGGCATTCCGGCAACTTCTCAATAACTTTAAAATTCCCTATTGTTGCTTTACATAAACTTTAAATTTTGTCGGGATAAGACCGCACTATAACTGGCGGCTATTCTCAAGTTTGCATGGCTGCCATTATTCACGATTTCTTAACATCTTTTTGTCAGCTCAGATGATACATTATAGAGTAAGGCAAGTCTAACAAGACGGTTTCTTTAAATCTGGAGTTGGCCACCAGGCCCAAGTCCTTAAAAATACTGAGGGAAAACTTTACATAGTTTTACATAACCTGGAAGAAGGGGGAATCATAAAATTTCCCAGCGTCTTTATTGACATCCTATGTAAAAATAACCTTTTTTTGCCTGTGGAGGATAGAGCGAGATGAAAATCAAGGAAAAACTTATTCTGGGGTACTTAACCGTTGCCCTACTGGCGCAAGGGGTTGGATGGCTTGGTCTGCAAGGAATCCAGAAAACTCACAGGGTATTTCATCGAGTGGTCGATGAAAGCCTGCCGCTGCGCGATCGAGTTGAGGAGTTGAAGTTTGCCGTGAGCGAGGTCGTTGCCTCGATCCGTGAAATCGGTTTTACTCAACCGGAAAATTTACCCGCGAAACCAACTCAAAAATTTGCCCGCTATATAGCAGAAGAGAGACAGGCAGACCTGGACTGCGAAAATTTCCAAGCAGCCCTCAAAGAATACCGGGACTATTTGAGAAGATATCAAGCGCTTTCTTTGGCAGAACCGAGCCAGCAGCTCCGGAGAGATAAAATTATAGTGGCAGCAGAAGAAGTCGTTGATGTGGCCGGGGAAATCGTAGAATTAAAAGAGCGAGGATCCTCAAAATTTGCTTGGCTGGCCAAAGAAAAGGAGTTGGAAGAAGCGAAAAAAATCTTTCAAGATGCTGTCGGAGAAGCTCTTTACCAGGTGCAGCAAGACTTGGCCAGCCAAAAAAGTGAAATCAGACAGATAACAGCCACTGTTAAATGGACGATACGGCTGGCTGGCTTATTCATTTTATTGACAGCCACAATCATTGGGTTTTATGTCTCATTTTCCATAGAAAATCCCATCAGGCAGCTGAAAGATGCCGCTGTGGAGATCGGCAAGGGAAAGCTGAAAAACCGAATCAAACTTTATACAAAAGATGAGCTGGATGCACTAGCAGATGCTTTCAATAACATGGCCGAGTATTTTCAGCAGATCACCTCTTATCTGCTTAAAGTTTGTGAGAGTATGGTAGAAACGCTGATTGTGGTGACGCCATCGGGCAAGATCCGGTCTGCCAACAAAGCCACCTCTCATCTGTTGGGATATCGCAGAAGGGAGATGTTTGGACGCCACCTCAGTATGATTTGGCCAGAAGCGGACGTTTGGCTGCAGGGGGCAAAATTTGATAAGTTACTGGAAAAAGGATTTCAAAACCTGGAGACAGTATACATTTCCCAAACGGGCAAAAAAATCCCGGTGCTGCTTTCAGCTTCAGTAATGCGAAGTTCCAAAGGCAAAGTTAAGGGGATAGTTTGCGTGGCGCAAGATATCACTGATCGGCTGCGGGCGGCAGAGGAACTCGCGCAATCCCTGTCTCTAGTGCGGGCGACGATAGAAGCCAGTGCGGATGGCATTTTGGTGATTAACCAACAGGGAAAAATAGCGGTGTATAACCAAAAGTTTGTAGAGATGTGGCGGATTCCCGACGCCGTTATGGCCACGCGGGATGACAGCCAAGCGCTGGCGTTTGTTGTGGATCAGCTAAAAAAGCCCTCAGCGTTTCTCGCCAAAGTCAGACAGCTGTACGATCAACCAGAGGTAGAATCTTTCGATATCCTTGAATTTAAGGATGGGAGAGTCTTCGAGCGCTATTCCCAGCCCCAGCGTACAGGGGGAAAAATCGCCGGCAGAGTCTGGATATTTCGCGATATCACTCAGCGCAAGCAGGCAGAAGAAATCATTCGCTACCAGGCTTTTCACGACCAGCTAACCGGCTTGCCCAACCGCATGCTGTTCAGCGACCGGCTGTCGGTATCGCTGGCAAACGTTCGCCGCATCCAAGGCAAGCTGGCTGTGATGTTTCTGGATTTAGATCGCTTCAAAACCATCAACGACACTCTGGGACATGCGGTTGGCGACGGGCTGTTACAAGAAGTTGCTCAACGACTGACTAACTGTCTGAGGGAAGTTGACACCGTGGCTCGCTGGGGGGGCGACGAATTCACCCTGCTTTTGCCTCAAATCAGCTCTAGAGAGGATGCCGCCAACATCGCCCACCGAATTTTAGCCGCCTTAAAGCCAACCTTTCATATCGAAGAACACGCCCTGCATGTCAGCAGCAGCATTGGCATCGCCCTCTATCCCTGTGACGGCGAAGATGCCGAAACCCTCCTCAAGAATGCCGATGCGGCCCTATATCGCGCTAAAGATCGTGGGCGGAATAACTGTCAGTTCTACACCGGCGCGATCAATGAGGGAGCCTCTGAGTTGCTGACTCTGGAAAATAGACTGCACCGCGCCCTAGAGCGGGGTGAATTTGCGCTCTACTACCAGCCCAAGGTCAACATCAACACCTGGCAAATCACCGGCACAGAAGCTTTGGTGCGCTGGCTGCATCCGGAACTGGGTGTAGTTTCCCCCCACATATTTATGCCCCTGGCGGAACAAAACGGGCTGATTGTACCCCTCGGCGAATGGGTATTGCAGGCTGCCTGCGCCCAAAATAAAGCGTGGCAGGATGCGGGGCTGGCACCGCTGCGGGTGGCGGTTAACTTGTCCCCCCGGCAGTTCCAGCAACCTAACTTAGTTGAAATGGTAGCGCGAGTTTTGGAGCAAACCGGCATGGAGCCACAATTTTTAGAGTTAGAAATTGCTGAACCGGCAGCCCTGCAGAATCCCGACACTACCCGGACTATTCTCAGGAACTTTTACGAGATGGGAGTCCGCCTGACTGTGGATGATTTTGGCACAGGTTACGCTTCCCTCAGCTCTCTGAAAAACTTGCCCCTCCACACCCTAAAAATTGACAGGTCTTTGGTGGGCGAGCTGACTGCCGATCCCTACGATGTCGCCCTCGCCACTGCGGTGATTGCCCTGGGGCGCAGACTGAATCTGAGCGTCGTGGCAGAGGGGGTGGAAACCAAGGAGCAATTAGACTGCTTGCGAGGGTTGGAATGTGAGGAAATCCAGGGTTACTTGTTCAGCCAGCCCCTGCCGGCGGAAGAGGCGGCGAAAGTCCTGCAAAACTCCGAGAGATCCCCGGCGATTGTCAGGAACTGTTTCTAATCAGCAACGCCAAAAAAAGGGGAAATAGCGTTTTTCGTATGAGTTAGGTACTGAGAAACCCGGTTTCGTCAAAGTTACCGGGTTTCTGGCGTGTACTCCATCCCGCCACTCCCCGGCGTTGCAGGGATCTCGGGCAACAAACTCAAGGATGCGTAAGTCCTAATAACCCTTGAGGATGTGGCTGCGCTTGGAACGGCTGAAACGGCGCAACTTCCGCAGCGCCTCAACCTCGATTTCGCGGACGATATCGCCAGTAACGCTGAATATCTTGCCAATTTCCTCCTGGCTTTTCATGCGCCCGTCATCAAGGCCGTAGCGCCGGCGCAAGACATCGCGCTCGCGGGGTCTGAGGGTTTTCAGAGCGGTTTCCAAGTCTTCCCGGAGCAGATTTTTGCTGACGTACTCTTCGGGAGTCTCGCCATCGGACTCAATCAAATCCGCCAGTTCTAAAAAATACTCCATTAGCGAGTCTGTTTCTTCTTTCCAGATCAGGGTTTCCAGCGATATAGACAGCTGAGCGGATTTAGCGATAAACCGCAGCTTCTCGATCGTCATGCCCATGCGAGTCGCGATTTCCTCTTCCGTGGGCTTGCGGCCCATTTCTTGAGAGAGGAGTTTGGTAGTTTTCCTGATCTGAGAGATGGTTTCGTAAAGGTGAACGGGGAGGCGAATAGTGCGGGACTGCTCAGCGATGCCGCGAGTAATCGCCTGACGAATCCACCAAGTGGCGTAGGTAGAGAACTTGTAGCCTCTCTCGCAGTCAAACTTCTCAGTCGCGCGGATCAGACCCAGACTGCCCTCCTGAATTAGGTCTTGTAACGACAGACCGCGATTCATGTATTTCCTAGCTATCGAAACCACCAGCCGCAGGTTCGACTGCACCATCTTGTCCTTAGCCCGCCGGCCCTGGTAGAGGCGCTGGCGAAATGCCGGCAAAGGCATTTTAACAGCGTCAGCCCACTCCTTATCCTTGGGAGAGCGCCCCAGCTCGCCGCACAGGTTTTCTCGCACGCGCTCTAATTCCAGCAAATCGGCAATTTTCCGCCCCAGTTCAATCTCTTCGTCAGCGCGAAGCAGCCGAAACCGGCTTATTTCTTGCAAGTACAGGCGAATAGAATCTTCAGCATAGGGCTTCTTCTTAGCCTGGGCTTTGCGACGGCTGGAGCCACCCTTTTCATACTTGCCGTCCTCCCCATCGGGCGGAATGTCCAGAAATGCCTCTATGTAGCTGGAGTCGCTCAGCCTATCTTGTACATCTTCCATTAACATCTCTAACTCGATATCGCCCTTGGGGATATGCTGCGCAGTCCGATCGGGAGTTGCGCGTGTCTTTTTAGCACGGTCGGCGGTGGTTGCTTGTTTAGCACCACCCTGCGGAGAAATACCCCGGACAGTCTGGCTCGGAGTTTCAGCTTCATTAACGGATGTAGGGCTACAGATGTTTATTACTTCCTGTATAAAAAGCTCATATTCTCTCCTAACGGAAAGCAAAGTGACATCTTGACTATAGGCAGCCTGCTGCACCCCTTCTGGCTGATTCTTCAAACTCTCAATTACCTCGTCCAAACTTACTTCTCCAGACCTCAGCATTTCTGAAAGCGCCACCATCCGCGATTTTACCTCATCTCTTGGCTGACGTGGATTCTTTTTCATTGCACCTTCTCTCCACACTACTGCCAATTCTACCATAACGGGGTGCTCTGGCGATACTCCCAAAGCGCAACTGGCGCTTAACGGCTGCAGTCAGCCGGTAAATAGCCGTTATTTACCACAAAATGCCAAATCTGTAAATAGGCAATTACCCTCCTTCCCAGGCGGAGCCTGGGAACGAGGAGAAGAACTTGGGTTAATCTATTAAAGGCCGGTGGCAGATTCAATAATCCCCTCTGCGTGATTAACCAGCAAGCGCAACTCCTCCACCATTTCCACACCGGCTGACTGCCACAAACCCCGCTGGTGCGCCTCCAGCAAACGTTCCGCCATGTCCCGCAGCGCCCACGGATTCTTCTGCTCGATGAACTCCCGCACAGCCGGCTCCAACAAATACGCCTTCGCCACCCCCTCATACATAAAATCTCCCACACAGCGAGCCGTAGCATCATAAGCAAATAAATAATCCACCGTCGCCGCCATCTCAAAAGCGCCCTTGTAACCGTGACGCATCACCCCAGCAATCCACTTGGGATTCACCACCCGCGAGCGGTACACCCGCGCAATTTCCTCCTGCAACCGGCGCACCTTCGGATTTTCCGGCATCGAATTATCCCCGAAATAGGTGTGGGGATTCTTCCCAGTTATCGCCCGCACAGCCACAGTCAACCCCCCTTGAAACTGGTAATAGTCATCCGAGTCCAGCAAATCGTGCTCCCGGTTGTCCTGATTGTGCAGCACAACTTGCATCCCCTTCAAACGCAGCTCAAAAGCTTCCGGGGCTGCAACGCCCCCTCCCACCCTCACCCCCAACCCCTCTCCCATCAAGGGAGAGGGGTGAAAGGCAGTGTAAGCATAGCTGCTCCAGTTAATGTAAGCGCGGGCTAAATCTCCGTCATCCGTCCAGTTTTGCGCCTCAATTAAACCTTGCAAACCGGCACCGTAAGCCCCCGGTTTAGAGCCAAAAATCCGGTATCGGGCTCGCAACTGCGCCCCCATCTCGTCCAAACCGGCATCTCGCCACAGCTGCGCCTCCTCCCTAACAGCAGCCGCCAGAGGATTTTGCTCCGCCGGCTCATCCAAACCGGCAACCGCCGCCACCGCAGCATCAAACAAATCAATCAAATTGGGAAACGCATCCCGAAAAAACCCAGAAATCCTCAACGTCACATCCACCCTCGGACGCCCCAAAACCCGCACCGGCAGGATTTCAAAATCCACCACCCGCCGCGAAGGGCCATCCCAAACCGGCCTCACCCCCAGCAGCGCCAGCGCCTCTGCGATATCATCCCCGCCGGTGCGCATCGCAGAAGTCCCCCACACCGACAGCCCCAACCTTTTGGGAAACTCCCCATTTTCCTGCGCGTAGCGCTCAACCAGCGCCTCCGCCGCCTTGCGCCCCACATCCCACGCCGTTTCCGTAGGCACAGCCCGGATATCCACCGAGTAAAAATTGCGCCCCGTGGGCAAAACCTCCGGGCGTCCCCGCGTCGGTGCACCGGCGGGTCCGCTAGGCACAAAACAGCCATCCAACCCGCGCAGCAACTGAGTGATTTCCCCCTCCGTTTGCTGCAAAGCCGGCAGCAGCCAGTCCCGTATCCACTCCAACTCCCGCTGAGTAGCACTTCCCGCAACCCCCTTCTCAGCAACAGATTCATCTGCGTTTATCTGCGTGCATCTGCGGTTGCAATTTTCCATTAACTCTTCCACCAACTCAGCCGCTTCTTCCTCCAAAAGTGAAATCGCATCACCAATAATCATCCTCTTATCTTTTGGCAATTTCCCTTTTTCCAGACCCTCTAAAATCTCTTGGGACGGATCAGCTGTCAGCGGGTCAAAATCCAGACCCCAATCCTTTGCCAAAGCGCGGGTTAGCCCCAGACGACCGGCACCCGGATGGCGGGCGACAGCCACAATCAAATCCCGCAGCTGCCGCCCTTCAGGACACCGCCCAAAAATGTGCAATCCATCCCTAATCTGCGCCTCTTTCAACTCACACAAATATCCATCAATTTGATTTTGTATTTGGGATTTTGTATTTTGTAACTCCTCCTTTTCTATTCCCAAATCCTCGTGCAAATTTTCTCGCAAAACCAGCTCCGCGATCCGCTCCCGAATCGCCGGCAGACGCTTGGGGTCTAAACTCTCAGCCTCATAAAACTCATCAACCAGACCTTCCAGCTGCTGCAAAGGGCCATAAAGCTCAGCGCGAGTCATCGGCGGCGTCAAATGGTCTACAATCACCGCCTGCGCTCGCCGTTTAGCTTGAGCACCTTCCCCCGGATCGTTCACAATAAAAGGATACAAGTGCGGCAGCGGGCCCAGCGCCACCTCCGGATAGCAGCAGTCAGACAGCGCCACACTTTTACCCGGCAACCATTCCAGATTCCCGTGCTTTCCCACATGCAATATCGCCTGCGCCCCAAAGTGTTCCCGCAGCCAATAATAAAAAGCCAAATAATTATGAGGGGGCTCTAAATCCGGGGCGTGATAATTTAAAGACGGGTCAACCTCATAACCCCGTGCCGGTTGAATCCCCACAAAGACATTTCCCAACTCAATCCCGGAAATAGTCAACTCTTCCTTCTGTTTTTCCTGACGTAGCGTCTCGCCTGTGCCTTCCCCAAAAACCCCCCAGCGCTCACCAATCCCTTTCTGGACTTCCACCGGCAGCGAAGCGAAATATTCCCCGTACTCCTCAACAGACAGCCACTGACGAACTCCCCGCCAGCAGCTTTCTGGATCGTTCGTCACCCCAGCAGTCAGTCGGGCGATTAACTCATCCCCCGTTGCCGGTGGATTCTCAACTTTATACCCAGCCTGCTGCAGCGCCTTGAGAATTGCCACACAGCAGGCCGGTGTGTCCAGCCCCACGCCATTGGCCAGACGCCCGTTGCGGCTGGGGTAGTTGGCCAAAATCAGGGCGATGCGGCGGTCTTTGGGGGGTGTTCGGCGCAAGCGCACCCAATTAGCGGCTAAATCGGCGACAAATTCGATGCGAGAGGGCACCGGCTCATAGACTACCACCTCTGTTTCCAGCAGGGGGTGCCGGTTTTGCGCGGCTTTAAAAGAAACGGCGCGGGTGATAATTCGCCCGTCCACTTCTGGCAGGGCCACATTCATGGCCACATCTCGCGGCGAAAGCCCTTGGAATCCGGATTCCCACTGCTGTGCGGTGCTGCTGCTGAAAATCACCTGCAGCCAAGGCACGTCTAATTTTGGGATTGGGGGTTTGGGATTTTGGGTGGAATTGAAGGTTGAGGGTTGACTTATGGCAAAACTTGTGGTATTGAGGACAAGCTCGATTGCGGGGCTGTTTTTTGGCTGGAAATATTCCAGCAGTTCGTCTCGCACGTCGGAGTCGCGCAGGGAAGAGAGAAAAACTGGCACGGGTTGCAGGTGCCGGTCGGTTAGGGCTTGACAGAGGGCGTCGATGGGGGCGGTGTTGCCGGCGAGGTAGTGGGCGCGATAGAAGAGGATGCCGACTTTGGGCGTGGGGGAAAGGGTGTCGGGTGCGGGTGATTTCTGAGGGGGGAGAGGGTAAAGGCCCACTGCAGGAACTTCTTGGGGTGCCGGTGGGTTGTATTGGAGTCCCAGACAGGCGCGGGCGAGGAATTGCAGGGCGTTGAGGGTATTTTCGACACCGCCAAAGGTGAAGTAGCGCCACAGCTGGTTGACGGTGGAGAGGGGAACGGTGGAGTGGCTGATTAAATCTGGGTCGGGGCGGTCGTCTCCGGGGAGGACAATCAGCGCCGCGCCGGTGCGCTGTGCGGTTTGGCGCACGACTTCCAGTCCGTAAGACCAGTAAGAGCGCCCGCCGAGGAGGCGCAGGACAATGGCGCGTGCCGGTTGTAAGACGCGCTCGGCATAGGTGTCGATACTGAGCTGTTGCTGCAAGTGGAGGAGGTTGGCCACCCGCAGGGCGGGGAATCCATCTGGCAGTTGGGAG
>JALOOK010000125.1 GCA_025454445.1 Oscillatoria sp. Prado101
CTCCCGCTCCCGGAAAATGTAGAAAAACGGCGTTTGAGCGCCAACATCAGCCAAAAACGGGCCAAGCCAGAGCAAGTGGTTGGCGAGTCGGTTGAGTTCGAGCATAATAACGCGGATATAGCTGGCGCGTTTGGGAACTGCAATGTTAGCCAGTTTTTCCGGCGCATTGACTGTCACCGCCTCATTGAACATCCCCGCCGCGTAGTCCCACCGGCTGACATAGGGGACATACATGATATTGGTGCGGTTCTCGGCGATTTTTTCCATTCCCCGGTGCAAGTAGCCAATCACCGGCTCGCAGTCCACCACATTCTCCCCATCCAGGGTGACAATCAAGCGCAGCACCCCGTGCATGGAAGGGTGGTGGGGTCCCATGTTGAGGATCATGGGTTCCGTTCTCGTTTCAATCCGTGGCATCGCTCCGCATTCTCCCCTATCTACACATTTTGCCGCACTCCCACTGCCGCCTGAGGGCCACAAGAGGGCCAGTGGCGTCGCATTGCCGGCGGTAAACCCCTCTGTTGCAAGCCCCCTCCCCAGGCGAGGGGGTAGGGGGTGGGGGTACCAGCAGCAAAGAGTTTCCATCCTCCTGGTGCGACGCCGGACTGGCGCGTGCAGCTCAACCAGCTAATGTTGATTTTTATTGCACTGACCTCATTATATTGGCTGAAGCCCCAGGGCTTAGGCCAAAATTGGTAAAAGCGATCGGAAAGATTCACAGCAACTGGGTATTCCTAGCAGAGGATGCGTCTGATGGCCGTAACGCAACAGCAGTTTGATGCCCTAATCCAGCGCCTGGAGAATCTGGCCCGCCGGCAGCCCGGGCGCTACAAGCTCCGCGTTGGGCTTCTGGCTTTACTGGGCTACGCCTACATCTTCTGCGTGCTGGCAGGACTGCTGGCAGTCTTGGCCCTGCTGGTGCTGGCCGTCTTCTCGACCGGCAGGATCAACTTCTATATGGTAAAGTTGGGCATACTGATACTTGTGCCCATGTTGATCATTCTCCAATCCCTCTGGGTGACATTTCCCCCACCCACCGGACTGGAACTGCACCGGCATCAAGTCCCCCGCCTGTTTCAACTGATTGACAAACTGACAAAAGCCCTGGACGCACCGCAATTTCACCGCATCCTGCTCACCGGCGACTTCAATGCCGGTGTTTTCCAGCGCCCCCGTTTGGGCGTCTTCGGGTGGCAGCAAAACTACTTGCTTCTGGGACTGCCGCTGATGCAAGCCCTCTCGCCGGCACAGCTGAGCGCCGTCCTCGCCCACGAGATCGGGCACCTGTCCGGCAACCACAGTCGCTTCAATGCCTGGATTTACCGCGTCCGGCAAACATACTTTCAGATATTGCAAAGCCTGCAGGGAAGCGATGAGCAGGGGGCTTCGGTTCTTTTTCAAGGATTTTTTAAGTGGTACGCGCCCTTTTTCAGCGCTTATTCCTTTGTCCTGGCGCGAATGAACGAATACGAGGCAGATCGCTGCGCCAAGGAGATTGCGGGCGCGCAGAACATGGCAGAAGCGCTGATCGCTGTGGAAATTAAGAGCAAATTTCTGGAGGGGTGCTTTTGGCCGGGTGTCTTGAACCAAGTGAATCATCAAGCCGAGCCACCGGCAGCAACGTTTACAACTATGTCGGGCGCTTTGGCTGCCGGTGTTAGCCATGAAGATGCCGCGAAATGGCAGGAGCAAGCTTTAGCGCAGAAAACCAGTAACGAGGACACCCACCCCTGTCTGGCAGACCGGCTCTCCGCACTGGGCTATCCTGCGGCTGGACGCAAAAAATTACCGCTGCCGGTTCCACTGGAAATCAGCGCCGCTCAGCAATATCTGGGGAATTTCTTAACAAAGCTGACTGCTTATTTTGACCGCTCTTGGAAAGAGCGAAACGAAACGCCTTGGCGGCAAAAATACGCAAGCGTTCAGGAATTGCTAAAACAGCTGCGAGAGCTTGAGAGGAAAGCTGAGAAGGGGCAGCTAACGGAGGAGGAAGCCTGGAATCGCGCCCACTGGACAGCAGAGTTAAAAGGCAGTGAAGTGGGGATACCGCTATTGAGAGAACTGCTGGCAAATCACCCCGCTCACGCGGGAGCTAACTATCTGCTGGGGCAAATCTTGCTAGAACAGGATGATGCCACCGGCATCCCGCACATCGAAAAGGCGATGTCAGGCGACCCGCACAATGTTATTCCCTGTTGCGAGACGATTTACTGCTGGCTGAAGGAACAGGGAAAACTGGAGGAAGCAAAGGTTTACCAAGAGCGTGCGGAAAAGCACTATGAGATGATGTTTAGAGCGCAGCAAGAGCGGTCTTTTGTGATCGAGAAAGACCAATTCGCGCCTCACAATCTGCCACCGGCAGCCGTTCGGGATCTGTGCCAGCAACTGTCAGGCTATCCGCAGGTGAAAGAGGCTTACTTGGCGCAAAAAGTGGTAAAATACTTTCCGGAACAGCGTTTCTATGTGATGGGCATAGCGGTTCGCCGCGCTTGGTATAAATTGGCGGGGTCTGACGATGACGCGAAACTGCTGAACAAGCTCGCTGCGGAATTGAAGTGGCCAGAGCATGTTTATATGCTGATTGTCAACCCGGCCAGCAATGAGAGCGGGGCCAGGAAGAAAATAGGAAAAAAACTGCGCAAAATAGAGGGAGCGGCGATTTATAAATACTGAAGGATTGAAGATGGAGGCGGAGGAGCAAACACCGCTGGAGACAGAGACACCGGCAGCCGGCGGCTTCGCTCATGTGCCGGTGCTCAGCCGGGAGGTGATAGAGGGGCTGGCCATTCTTCCCGGAGGCCACTATCTGGACGCGACGGTAGGGGGTGGCGGGCACAGCCGGTTAATTCTGGAAGCAGCGCCGGATGTGCGGGTGACGGCGATTGACCGGGACGGTCGAGCCCTGGACGCTGCGAGAATCGAGCTAGCGGAATTTGGCGATCGCGTGCAATTTTGGCGGGGCAATTTTGCCGAGTTCGAGACAAATGGGATTCTGTTTGAGGGAGTAGTGGCGGATTTAGGAGTGAGCTCCGCCCAGCTGGACACCCCGGAACGGGGGTTTAGCTTCCGGCACGAAGCGCCGCTGGACATGCGGATGGACTGCCGGCAGTCCCTGACCGCAGCCGAAGTGGTCAATCAGTGGGACGAAGGGAAGCTGGCGGAGATATTTTACACCTATGGGGAGGAGCGGCTGTCGCGGCGGATTGCGCGGCTTGTTGTCGGGATGCGCCCGTTCCAGACAACCACGGAACTGGCAGAGGCGATTGCCGGGTGCGTGCCGGCAAAATACCGGTATGGTAGAATCCACCCAGCCACCAGGGTGTTTCAAGCCTTGAGGATAGCCGTCAATCAAGAGCTGGCATCGCTAGAAAGTTTTCTCAACCGTGCGCCAGGGTGGCTGAAATCGGGTGGTAGAATGGGTGTCATCAGTTTTCACAGCTTGGAAGACCGGCTGGTGAAGCACCGGCTGCGGGAAAATCCCCTGTTGCGGGTGCTGACAAAAAAGCCGGTGCTGCCGCAAGCCGACGAGCTGGCCAAAAATCCCCGCTCTCGCTCCGCCAAGCTGAGACTTGCGGAACGCTGGAGCTCGTGATACAGACATGAAGGGGTGAAACCGAAAAGCCGCAAGGAGACCGAGGTGCGGGCGATCTGCGCGGGCGCTGAAACTCCCTGCGCCCATATCAGCCGCTCGGCGTCAGCCTGTTATAGCCAGCCAAATTTAGGGTATTTTATTTTAGTGAAACCATCTCGCCTAAAAATATACCAGTCGTGTCCCAAAAATTGTTTGCCCCAGAGCAGTTATACCGATGCTGTTGGCTGTATCTTTAGGTGGCGAGTTGATGCATTAGCCGGGAAGTGGAGTCTTGCATGAGTCAAGGAAATCGGAGCAAACTCAAACTCTTGGTAGTTGATGACGAGGCAGACAACCTAGACTTGCTGTACCGGACGTTTCGGCGAGATTTTCAAGTCTACAGAGCCGATAGTGCCTTTAGCGCTCTAGAACTGCTCGAACAAAACGGAGAGATGGCTGTTATTATCTCTGACCAGCGGATGCCAGAAATGAATGGCACCGAATTTTTGGGGAAAACGGTAGAGCGTTTTCCAGATACAATTCGCATCTTGCTGACGGGATACACCGATGTGGAAGACCTGGTGGAGGCGATTAACTCCGGCCAGGTATTCAAATACATCACCAAGCCGTGGCAGCCAGATGAGCTGAAAGGGATAGTTCAGCAAGCCTCTGAAACGTACAAAGTCATAAAACAGCGAACCAATGAATTGCGGCGAGCCCTGCGACGAGAATTACTGTTCAATGAGGTGATGAGTGCCATCCGGGGGTCCCTGGACTATCGCAGCATGCTGCCAACCATTGTCCAGACAGTGGGGCGGTCTTTTGGTGCCAGCAGCGGCGTCCTGCGTCCGGTGGAGGCGGAGCGCTTGATGCCAGACGCCTTCTCCTACGCGGCGGATAGCGCCCAAGCGCCCGAAAATCACGACCCCCTGATCAAAACTGTCTTGGAAACAAGGCAAACCCAGGTACTGTCGGGAGACGACAACGGCAGCAATCTGACTCGACTGATTGTGCCGCTGATCTATCAGAAGGATTTTCTGGCGGTGCTGTCGCTGTACCAGAATGGCAATTCCGCCCCCTGGTCATCGGAAGATATCCAGCTAATAGAAGGTGTGGCAGAGCAAGCAGCCCTCGCCCTCTCCCAAGCGAAACTCTACCAGCGCACCCAAGAGCAAGCCCAGCAAATGCGGGCGGAACTGGAGGTGGCCCGCCAAATCCAAACCAACCTGCTGCGCCAAAGTTGGCCAGAACTGGAAAATGTCAAGGTACAAGCCTGCTGCTATCCGGCGCGAGAGGTGGGGGGGGACTTTTTTGAGGTGTATGTCCATTCTCAAGGAGACCTTTGGATAGCGGTGGGGGATGTTTCCGGTAAGGGCGTTCCAGCCGCCCTGTTTATGGCCAGCGCCATGTCGGTGATGCGCCGGGAACTGTCTCAGGATAATAGTCCAGAACCCGAACAGGTGATGAAAAATTTGAACGTCGGTCTGTCGGATGACCTGATCAGTAATAACTGCTTTATTACAATGGTTTTGGCTCGCTATACGCCGGCAACCGGGCAGCTGGCTTACGCGAATGCTGGCCACATTTACCCCCTGATCTGGTCGCAGGCGGCACTGGCGAAGGGCAAGCCTGCCGAACCGAATTTCCTGAAGATTCGCGGGATTCCTTTGGGGATTTTGCCGGTGTGGAAAGGGAAGGCAGGGAGCGTCGATTTAAAGTCAGGGGAGGTTTTTCTGCTGACAAGTGATGGCATCACCGAAGCCACCGTCACGCAAGATGACTCCACCGGCACCGCAGCAAGCGCGATGCTGCAACAGTCAGGTCTTTGGGAATTGCTGCAGGTGCAGCCCGCACCCCTAGATTTGAATGATTTACTGGCTCGCATCCGCGAACGCGGGGTGCAGCAGGAAGATGACCAAACAATCCTTTCTCTGGAGGTTCTGTAAGCAATGAGAACTGAGCTGCATGTGCCAAGCGATTTGAGGTTTTTGACTATTGTCGAAAATTGGCTGCTGGGCAGTTTAGAAGTTGAAGTGGGCAATTATGTGGACTGGCCTCGCCAGTCGAATCGCTTGCGTTTGGTGCTTGCGGAAGCCTACTCGAACGTGGTCCGTCACGCCCACAGGGACAAACCCAACCTGCCGGTGCTGATTCGCTTGGAACTGAAAGAGCGGGACATTGCCCTGGAAGTTTGGGATCACGGTCAGGGATATGACCTGTCTACTTATATGGCACCGGTGCCAGAAAATATGCCAGACGGAGGTTATGGCTGGCTGATCATGAACCGTCTGATGGACAGGGTGGAATACTGCCTGCAAATCGACGGTCGCAACTGTCTGAAGTTGGAAACGAGTCTGCCAGAGCTGAAAAAAGTTTAGTTCAAAGCTGGCTGCTGACTTCTGCGGGCCGGTGCTTTGTTGAGATGGCATCTGAACTTTTTGAGCCAGCGCCCGATCGCTTTTCTGACATGCCACCAGCTTTTTTTGCCAAAAGCTCGCGCTAAAGCTGCTTTTTTGCAAGATATAACTGGGTTCCTGGTGGCGCAGCGTTTGAATTGGTATTCATCGGGGTGTTCTTTAATTAGCGGCCCTCTCAACCTGGAAACTTTACAAAATTTGTTGTTCTCCCAAACCGGCAATTTGTTGTTGCGACTGGAGTTTGTTAGATTATCGCTATCTTGTGGCCGATGTCTGGTATAATATATATAATTGTTAGGGGTAAAAAATTTGCAGGGAGAAGCATGCATTGGACTTCAGCCTGTTGGAGTTACCCCATCTCAGATGAATGCCTGTGAAAACACCAGTCAGCAGCGAGCGAGTCAAACAAAAAGCCTTAGAGTTGGGATTCCACAAAGTCGGAATTGCCGCTGTTGAGGGCCATGCCGGGTCGCAGGAGGGGCAGCGCCTGCTGGCGTGGTTGGCGAAAGGATACCATGCTGATATGGATTGGATGGCTAACCCCAAACGTCAGGATATCCGCCTGGTGATGCCAGAGGTGCGCTCTGTTATTTGTGTGGCGCTCAACTATTACACGCCGCACCGGCATTCCGAAGGTCGGGAATATGCTAAAATTTCCCGTTATGGCTGGGGAAGAGATTACCACCGGGTGCTGGGCAAAAAACTCAAGGCGCTCTCTATCTGGCTGCAACAGCAAGGCGCTGGCATTCAAGCTCGCTACTTTGCGGACACCGGCCCAGTTCAGGATAAAGTCTGGGCGCAGCGTGCCGGTATTGGCTGGATTGCCAAAAATAGCAATTTAATTGCGCGGGAGTTCGGTTCTTGGGTGTTTTTGGGAGAAGTGCTGACCAACTTGGAGCTGGCACCAGACCGCCCCCACAGCGAACACTGCGGCACTTGCACGAGGTGTGTGGAAGCTTGTCCCACCGGCGCGATTGTCCAGCCATTCGTGGTTGACGCCAACCGCTGCATTGCTTACCACACGATCGAGAATCGGGCGGAAAAATTGCCGGATAGCATCGCGCCCCACTTGCAGGGATGGGTTGCCGGTTGCGACATTTGCCAGGATGTCTGCCCTTGGAACCAGCGCTTCGCCAAAGAAAGCGACTGCGCCGAATTTCAGCCTTACCCCGGCAATGTTGCTCCCAAACTCACAGAACTCGCTGAACTGTCTGATCAAGAGTGGGACAGGCTCTTCCAGGCGTCGGCACTGCGGCGGATTAAACCGCAGATGCTGCGGCGCAATGCCAGGGCGAATCAAGTAAAACTGTAGCAAGGAGACAGGAAATATGAACAGGTGATTGTTAAGTTTTAAATTGGAGAAGCGCGAACTGTCGCATTTCTAGATTCTCCTGCCGGTGTAAACCGATCTCAAAAACGATTGGCGTTGCCACACCGCCCAGCTATGACTGTAAAAGTAATTATTTTTGATTTTGATGGCACGTTAGCCGATACGCTAGACACAATCGCAGGTATTACCAATCGTCTGGCTGGAGAATTTGGCTATAAGCCAACCACTAAAGAGGAGGTTGAGAATCTCAAAACTTTCAGTTCTAGACAGGTTATAAAGCAATCGGGCGTCTCCATATTAAAGCTGCCATTTTTGATTCGTAAAGTAAAAAAGCAGCTGAGCCGTGAGATGGATAAAGTTCCTGAATAACCGGGGATCAAAGAAGCTCTTTTTGAACTCAAAGCCCGGGGCATAAAGATGGGTATTGTCACGTCCAATTCGGCGAATAACGTCCAATTATTTTTGAAAGCCAAAAATCTGACAGATTGCTTTGATTTTATTAAATCGGTATCGGGATTATTTGGCAATAGCAAAGTTATCAATAGATTGATGCGGGCCAATTGCTTGCAGCCATAAGAGGTGATTTATGTGGGAGATGAAACGAGAGATATAGAGGCCGCAAAAAAAAGTCATATCAAGGTAATTGCAGTGAGTTGGGGGTTTAATTCAAGACAAGTGCTGGAAAAGTACAGCCCTGATTTTTTGATAGACTATCCCGGAGAACTGATTGATGTGATATAGCAGTAGATACTTAGGGCGCGGACATGGGCGATCGGGAGATCGGGCGATCGGGAGATCGGGCGATCAGGCGATCGGGCATCATCGCATGCATCTGTGAGTCTTTCCTCTGCGGCGGGGGCCATGCGCCGGGGGCCATGCGCCGGGGGCCTGGGGCCATACGCCGGGGGCCATGCCCCATGCGCCATGCCATTAAATTTCAGATGCGTCGCCCCGTGCGGCTGATGTTGGTTAGCATGGCGGAGGGGGTGCGGGAAGACAGAAGCGTGAGCAAAGACAGCCATAGCCACCCTGAGGACTAGCCAGGGTGTGAAATTTTTGTCAAGATTGAACTCAGATGGTCTAAGCTAGCGGAAAACCGTTTGCATTTTTTCATGCCCTCTACTTTGCCCAAGCGTATTCGTTTCGCAAGTCTGTTAATCGCTCTAGGTTTAGGGAGTGTCGCTCAGCCAGCTTTTGCACAGGCATTCCTGTCCCGCACCATGCAACTGGACTCGGCCCTGATGGAGAGAACGGGGATGAGTATCGCCGGGGAAGCGGAACAGCTGGCGCGATTCAGACAATATGAAATGGCGTTGCCCAGAGCCGAGCTGGCCACCCAGCTGGCACCGAAAAGTTATCAAGCCTGGGCGATTCTCGGCAGTTTGTACATTCAAACCGATGAGTTAGACAAGGGAGTGAAAGCCCTGCAGCAAGCTCGCTCCCTCAATCCTGACAATGCGGGGATTTTGTTTGCCCTGGGAGCGGCTCGCTTTCAGCAGGAGAACTACACAGCTGCGGTTGAGGAGCTCTCTGCCGGCTTGAAATTAAAACCAAATGCGCCCGGAGCCCTGTTCGATCTGGGCAATGCCTACTACAAGCTCAATCAGTTTGAGTCGGCGCTGGCTCAGTATGAAAAAGCCTTCGCTCAGGAGAAGAACTTCTGGCCAGCGATTAACAATATTGGGCTGGTCAAATACGAGAGGGGCGATATCGAAGCGGCGATCGAGCAGTGGCGAGCGGCGTTGGCCATTGACGATAAAGCAGCCGAGCCGAAACTGGCGCTGGCGGTCGCTCTTTACAGCAAAGGCGAGCGCGAGCAGGGCTTAGCGATCGGAGAAGCCGCGCTGAAGTTGGACATTCGCTACGCAGATTTGGAGTTTCTCAAAGAAAATCTCTGGGGGGCTCGCTTGCTCGCAGACACGCAAAAGTTCCTGCAAACGCCGCGCATCCAAGCCACCCTGGCGCAAAACCGCGACCCGTCGCAGCCGCCAAAGGCGTCCCCGTAGCGATTGCAGATTTTAGATTTTGGATTTTGCCCTGGTGTAAAATCTAAAATCTAAAATCCACGCATCGTGGGGCGTGCCTAGTCCTTAGGCAGGAGAGACTTAATCCGATCGACAAACTCTTGGTGATCGACCACAGGTTTGGAGATGTAGCCGTCGGCACCGCTCTGTTGGAGAAATTGTTCGCGGTCGCCGGACATGGCGTGGGCCGTAACGAGGATAATGGGGAGGTCAGCCGTTTGCGGGTCGGCCTTGAGCATTTGAGTGATCTTGATTCCGTCAACCGCCTTGCCGTTGTAAACGCTGCGAGCCAGAGACACATCCATCAGAATAATGTCCGCTTCCCTGGCTTTGGCGATT
>JALOOK010000126.1 GCA_025454445.1 Oscillatoria sp. Prado101
CAGTGGAACGCATTCAAGCAGTGGCCCAGCGCGTTCTTCAAACCGTTAAAGCTGGCAATTCGCTAGTGGTGGTGGTTTCCGCGATGGGGAAAACCACTGACGGGCTGGTCAAACTGGCAAAGGAGATTACCCCCAACCCCTCGCGGCGGGAAATGGACATGCTGCTGTCCACCGGCGAGCAAGTTTCCATCGCCCTAGTCAGCATGGCGCTGCAGGAACTGGGCCAGCCGGCCATTTCCATGACCGGCGCTCAAGTTGGCATCGTCACAGAAGCCGAACACACCCGGGCTCGGATTTTGCGCATTGAAACCGAGCGCATGGA
The DNA here is from genome assembly GCA_025454445.1 of Oscillatoria sp. Prado101. Lineage (GTDB taxonomy): Bacteria > Cyanobacteriota > Cyanobacteriia > Cyanobacteriales > Oscillatoriaceae > Oscillatoria. Next base: position 323 of record JALOOK010000126.1, read on the forward strand.
GCGCCAGCTGCGCGAGGGAAAAGTCTTGGTGGTGGCGGGTTTCCAAGGGATCGCCGCCAGCGAGGACTTAGAAATCACCACCCTGGGGCGCGGCGGTTCGGACACCTCTGCAGTCGCTCTCGCCGCCGCCTTGCGGGCTGACTTGTGCGAAATTTACACCGACGTACCGGGGATTTTAACAGCAGACCCGCGCCTGGTGCCTTCCGCCGAGCTGATGTCGGAGATTACCTGCGACGAAATGCTGGAATTGGCGAGCTTGGGCGCGAAGGTGCTGCACCCCCGCGCCGTGGAAATTGCCCGCAACTACGGCGTGCCCTTGGTGGTGCGCTCCAGCTGGACAGACGATCCGGGCACGAAGGTGATCTCACCGGCACGGGTGCCCCGCCCCCTGCTGGGTTTAGAAATTGTTCACCCGGTAGATGCGGTGGAGTTCGACACGGATCAAGCCAAGGTGTCCTTGCTGCGAGTGCCTGACCGACCGGGCGTCGCCGCCCGCCTGTTCGGGGAAATCGGGCGTCAAAACCTGAATGTGGACTTGATTATTCAGTCGATTCACGAGGGCAATAGCAATGACATTGCCTTTACTGTGAGCAGGGACTCGCTCAATCAAGCGGAAGCTGTGGCATCTGCGATTGCGCCCGCCCTGCGCAGCCACTTCGACGCCGCACCGGAAGAAGCGGAGGTGATGGTGAAGCGGGAAATCGCCAAAGTTAGCATTGCTGGTGCCGGCATGATTGGGCGTCCGGGTGTGGCGGCGCAGATGTTCCAAAGCTTGGCTTCTGCCGGTGTCAATATCCAAATGATTTCTACCTCTGAGGTGAAAGTCAGCTGCGCCATTGACGCCGAAGATTGCGATCGTGCTATTGCCGCGCTTTGCGAAACCTTTGATCTGAGCAGTTCGCCGGTGCAGATCAACGCTGCTGCTATCCCCCTGTCCCCTTCCGACGAACTGCCCCCGCCCGTCCGGGGGGTGGCGCTGGACAAAAACCTAGCCCGTCTGGGGATTCGCTATATTCCCGACCGGCCCGGAATGGCTGCCAAACTGTTCGGACTGCTGGCCAAAAACAATATCAGTGTCGATACTATTATCCAGTCCCAGCGCTGTCGCATCCTCGGTGAGGTGGCGACGCGGGATATTGCTTTTACTGTGGCCCGACCTGACGCCGAGGACGCCCGCAAAGTGCTGGAACCTTTAGTCCGGGAGTTCGGCTCTAGTGAGCTGGTGGTTGACACTGCAGTGGCTAAAGTCAGCGTCGTGGGTGCGGGCATGATTCACCGACCGGGCGTCGCCGCCCGCATGTTTGAAGCTCTGGCTAAGGAGGGAATCAACATTCAAATGATTGCCTCTTCGGAAATTAAGGTCAGCTGTGTGGTGGACGAGGAAAGCGGGGTGCGAGCTTTGCAGGCGGTGCACGCCGCCTTCGGTTTGTCTGGCAGCACAAAAATTGAGGTGCCGGTTTAATCGAGTGACGCACCCCTAACCTAAAGAAACCAGGTTTCTTAAAAAAATCTGGTTTCTGATGGCTTTTGAGGCCGGCTGTGCTATATTATTTTAATTATGTCCGCCTGCAGCTGCGCCCGCCGCTGGCCTCGATATTCGAGAGTGGGGCCGGTTCAGGCAAAATATCTGTTAGGATATGAGGGGGAATAAATTATCCCTTTAAAAGGAAAAAAAAGGGGAAATACAGATGGACTTACAGCTCTACAATAAAACCGCACTTGTAACTGGTTCTTCGGGCGGGATTGGCTTGGAAATTGCTCGCAGGTTAGCCCGCGAAGGGGCCGCGGTGATTGTCAGTGGCCGGAGGTCAGAGACAGTCAGCCGCGCTTGTGAGGACATCTATTCTGACTGTCCGGAGGCAAAACTTTTGCCCTTGGTCGCAGACAACGGCACGGCAGAGGGTTGCGAAAAGACTATTGCAGAGTATCCTGAAGTTGATCTTCTGGTCAACAATCTGGGAATTTATGAAGCCACTGACTTCTTCCAAACGACAGACGAACAGTGGGAGCACCTGTTTCAAGTGAATATTCTCAGCGGGGTGCGGTTGAGCCGGCACTATCTGAAAAAAATGCTGGCGCAAAACAGCGGGCGAATTGTGTTTGTGTCTAGCGAATCGGCTGTTAATCCGGCTCCGGAGATGGCGCACTACAGCGCGACCAAGCTGATGGAGCTTTCTATTTCTCGCAGTTTGGCTCAACTGACAAAAGGGACAAATGTGACAGTAAATGCTGTTCTGCCCGGTTCCACGAAGACTGCCGGTGTTGAGAAATTTATCCAAGAGGTTTTTTCGGATGTGGATTATGAAACGGCGGAGAAACGCTTTATGGCGGAAAATCGCCCAACTTCACTGATCGAACGTTTGATTCGCCCGGAAGAGGTGGCGGATTTGGTGGCATTTGTGTGCAGTCCGCTGGCTTCAGCGATTAATGGTGCTTGTCTGAGGGTGGATGGCGGACTTATTCGCAGTGTGGTCTGAGAAATTGGTTTGAGCGCTTGCCGGGAACTCAGCAGGGTGCGTTCCTTTGGGGAAGGCACCCTACTTTAACTGCTATTGCCCCAGAACCCCGGTTTCTTAAAGAAACCGGGGTTCTGAAATTTACACCTATGATTTAGACACGCTATATAATTTTAGATAAACCCTCTGAGTGATGGGCTATAATATGAAATTTAACCGGCTCTTATTCCCACTTGTGGCGGCAGCGCTGACCGGCTCGCTGGCAGCCGCGATCTGCGGTAGCGCTGCGGCTGAACTCGCAGTGCGCTTGGCGCAGAAGCCTAACTGCAACGATCCCCAAAACCAAGCGGAAATGAACGCTTGCGCCAGCTTGTCCTATCAGAATGCGGACAAAAAGCTAAATCAAGTGTACCAGCAGGTGCGCTCGAATTTGCAAGGAGCGAATCGGGAGAAATTGACCTTGGCGCAATTGGCGTGGATTGAGTTTCGAGATGGGAATTGCGCGTTTGCCAGAACGGAAGTTGAGGGTGGCTCGATGGAACCGATGATTTTTTCGGGATGCCTTGCCGATCTAACTAAAAAGCGCACTGCTTCTTTGGAAAGCTATAACCGGGGTCAGCTGCCACAGCCTTCCGGCAAGAGCTATCAGGAAGCTGACCGCAAGCTGAATCAAGTTTACCAGCAACTTCGGTCTAAAGTCTCTGCCGCACGGCGAGCTAAACTGGAAACGGCGGAACTGGCGTGGATAAAGTTTCGAGATGGGAACTGCCGGTTTGAAAGCACGCTGGCGCGGGCGGGTGAGAATCTTTGCCTGACGCGCCTGACTGAACAGCGAACCGGGGAATTGGAGAATTTTCTGGCGGGGATGGAAGGGCGGTAAGCGGGGGTGGCTCCCTCCGGTCTGGCCCTTTTCTGCTAGTCTAGAGGGAGAGATAAGATTAGCAAAGACATGTCTCAAACGCTAGAAAATTTTACCGCGATTGATGAAAAGCTTTCCCAGCGTCACCTCGACCTCGACCCGGGCGGCTATTTTATTATTTATCTGGATCGGGAGGCGGGGTTAATTTGCGCTAAGCATTTCAGCAATGCGATTGACGAACGGGGGCTGGCTGTCGATCCTGAAACCGGCAAGGTGATTCCGGCACGGGGCAAGGTGGAGCGCACCCACACGCGGGTGTTCGCCGGCAGAACTGCTAAGGAACTTTGCGTTAAGATTTTTGAGGAAACTCAGCCCTGTCCCGTGACGCAGCTGGCTCACGCAGCTTATCTGGGGCGGGAGTTTGTGCGGGCTGAGATGGCGCTGGTGAGTGGCGGCGAGTATGTGCAGGACTAGCCGGAAAAATTTTGATACCAGAAGTAGGTGAGCATTGGGATTATTGTGGCGGCAATTAACAGCACCACGACGACAACTGTGGCGTTGCCGGTGTCGGTTTCTTCTGCGCTTTTGAAGGTGCTCTCTACGTTGAGGGCGTCGGCGACTTGGGGCGGGCCCGGGTCAGGCTGGCCCGACAGCACGGCTTGCAGGCGCTCGCTGGCGTCGGCGAACGCCTGATTGTATTTGTTGCCTTGGCGCAGGGGAGCTTGCAGGGTTTCCGTTGCAATGCTGAGGGCGACCTCGTCGGACATCAGGCTCTTGACTCGCTCGCCGGTGCGGATGGCGGAGTTGTTGGTGAGGGTGTCCAGAACCAGCAGGGTTTGATTGGCTTGCGCTTCTGGGGTGGGGAACCATTTTTCAAACAGCTTGTTGGTGAAGCTGTCGATGGTTTCGCCGTAGTCTAGCCGGTGGATGGTGACGAACCGCACCTGATTGCCTGTTTTTTCGGCGAGGTTTTCCGAGACGCTGTTCAGCTGGCTTTCTGTACTGCGGCTGAGCACGTCATCTAAGTCGATCGTCCAGGTGGGCTCGCCTGCCTGGAGGGCGGGCATTTGATAGACGCCGGTGGCTCCTGCCGGTGGCGCGAACCACGACGCGGCGGCCAAAACGACCAGCGCTATTGACAAAAGCAGGCGCGTGTGGTAAAGCAACCTGCTGAAGATTTGCTGGAGGATAGGGTGCATGGGATGAGTCCTAAAATTGATCGGTTTCCAAAAAATACTGCAGAAGTGGCCGAAAAACTCACGCTGGGGGGGTGAGCGTGTTAGGGTAGGCGTAAAGGGGAAACCGCAGGGGCGAAAAATCCTGAAAAATTCTGGCACTTCGGGGATTGGGCTATGATAGTGTATGCCAACCGGGAGGGGTAATCCAGAGAAGTCAGGCAAGAAGCTAAAAGCCACTTCCCTTGTGCCACTCTGGCTTCCGTTTCGCAGGTAGCGCGGCTCGACCTGCGTGCCGGTGACAAAAAAGGTAACAGTCCCACTTATCATGGTTTTTAGGAGCGGCTGTCAGAAATTGGGGAGAGTAAGGCTATGAACTCACCAGACGTTTACAATGGCTGGATAATTAAGGTGCAGCAGGTTTACTGTGTGGAGGTCTGGGACGAGAAGGGCAATCACCGGGTTCTAGTCCCAGAGGCGATCTCGGAACGGGATGCGCTCAAACAAGTCAAGCGCTGGATCGACCAGCAGAAAGGTTCCCCTGAAAATACGGGCAAGCCTGAAATTATTCGTCCCGATGACGAGCCTCCTTACGATGACATTCCATTCTGAAGCAAGCAGAGCGAGCTTTCCGCTTTGAGTTTTGAGTCAGGGAGCGCCGCACCCAAAGCAGCGCAGCCATCCGCCCGCTAACGTTGCCTGAGAGGGTGTTTGCTTTCAGGGGGGTGAAGAGATGTCCTGTTGCCTAACATCTTCAACTCCGATCCTGGCAATCCCCCCCTAAGAAGGGGGGTTGCGGGGTGGGGAGAGCCACTTTTCCAGAGGCGGGCAAATTTTCAGATTTTTTTAACACACAAGCTCTCAAAGCTAGGCCAACTAGGCGGACGGGCCAAGGTGAGAGTTCGCCCCAGGGTTCAGGTGCCAGAGAGTGGCGATTCGCCAAACGGTGCCGGTGTCAGTGGGGAGTCACCAGTTCGTTATATTCTACCCAAAGAACAAACTGCACCGGCTTGCAGGAATGGCTTGCAGGAATGCCTTGCAGGAATACTTGGGGGAATACTGATGAACATCGCTATTATCGGCTGTGGTTACGTTGGCATTGCTGTGGCCAGATTGTGGCGCAGTGCCGGTCATGCTGTGACGGTAACTACAACGAAAAAGGAGCGCGTGGCGGAACTGGAAAAGGTGGCGCAGCGCGTGGTGGTGGCGAGAGGGGATGACTCAGCCGCTTTGAAGGAAGCTGTAGAAAATCAGGATGTGGTGCTGTTGAGTGTTGGCGCAGCCAATGGCAGCGTATATCGGGAAACCTATCTGGAAACGGCAAAAAACTTGGTGGAGGTGCTGGGGCAAATTCCCAGCGTGCGGCATCTGCTTTACACCGGCAGCTATTCGGTTTATGGGGACAGGAATGGCGAGCCGGTGAGTGAAGAAACGCCGGTAGCGCCGGTCAATGAGAACGGTGAAATTTTGTGCGAGACGGAGCGGGTGCTGCTGGGGGCGGCGGGTGAAAACCTGCGGGTTTGCATCTTGCGCCTGGGAGGAATTTACGGTCCCGGTCGGGAGCTGGCCAAGATTTTCGGCAGGGTGGCCGGCACGACTCGCCCGGGTGCCGGTGACGATATCTCCAATTGGATTCACCTGGATGATATTGTTGGGGTTTTGGAGTTTGCCCGCCTAAATCAATGGCAAGGAATTTACAATTTGGTGAATGACACTCCGCTCACCCGGCGCGAATTGCTTGACCGGCTCTGCGCTCGTCACGGTTGGGAGAAGGTTTCTTGGAATCCTTCAGAGAAGCCGGTTTTTCCTTATAACGCACTGGTTTCTAATCAGAAGATTAAGGGGGCGGGGTATCAGCTGATTTATCCGGAGACGATGCTGTAATGTGGCAGGGTGCCGGCTCACAAGTAGGCTCAGATAAGTAAGCCTAACATAGCGGATATAGCGGTTCTCAGTTGGATGAAGTCTGGCCCATAAACCCGGTTTCTTAAAGAAACCGGGTTTCTCATTTGCCGGCTTACTGATCAAAGCTGCTTGAGATAGTATTCAAAGCGCTCCTGGAGTTGCTCAACTGTCAGGTTTTGAGTCCATAACTCCACTAGGGCGTGACCGAATGCGGAGGCATTGCGGTCGGGTGGGGCGGAGTTTTCTTGCAGCAGTGGCCAGAGGGAACGCAGGTCAAAGTTGAGCGGGTTAGAATCGTCTGTGTTAAACAGCGAGAACAGCTCATAAGCCATCTGCAATTTTCCAATAACTACCGGCAACTGTTCGGCGGGTATTTTCTCTGCAAGGAGATAGGCTAGGGTGGGTGAGCCGGTGGACAGGGTGCTGATAAACTGGAGGACGGGACTTTTGAGCAGTGCTGTTACTCCCTGGGTTGTAGCCATCTGGAAGGTGTAGCGGTCGATGATTTTGGCGGCGGCGGCGGTGCGGGCGTCTAGGTTGCGCAAAAAGCGGGCGAGGCGGAGTTGTTTAGCCGGCGATATTTCTTCTAGCAGCGCTAATGAAAGGGCGTCGGCATTCCAGGCGACTCGACCGGCTTTACTGTCGCCGGTGACAACTGGCAAAACTCGCTGGCAAAACTCGCCGAGGAGTTGAGCGCGATACTGGGTGGCTTCCCGAATGGCTTTTTCTTTGGGACGATCGCCCCACACCCAGTCGTAGGGGGGCTGCCATTCCCGTACTGGACGCAGGCGATCTACCTGGGTAATAATAGCGAGTGCGGGTAAATCTGCAACTTGTGTTTTGATATCTTTGAGAAAGTCTGCATCCATTTGCAGGGCGGGATCGCCGGCAGGGTTGACTAATAGCAATAAATCGGCGTTTTTGGCGCAATCAAGCACTAATTCCCGGAAATCCGCACGGTTGATTTGTTCGTAACCGGGGGTGTCTAAGAGGGTTAGGCTTTCTCCAGTTTCAGTTTGCCAGCGGTAATTTTCAATTCGCTCGGTGCTGGGCAAAATATCGACTGCTGCGCGATTTGCTTGAAATAGGGTGTTGATCAGGCTACTTTTTCCGGCTCCGGTTCGCCCCGCAATCAGAATAGTGACTGGTTTTTGCTCAACTGTTTCGATGGGTTCTGCTTGTTCGAGGATTTCTCGGAGGGTTTGGGTTTTGGCTAAAGCGAGTGCCGGTGCGGGAATGGAAAATGCTGCCGCCGGCAGGGTGCGGCTTCCGTAGAGGGCAATCGCTTGCCGGCACAGGTTGCGCAGGGCGGCTTCCCGGATAAGCTGGCTCAAATTCACTATCAGTTCCTGAGTTGCGCGGTTGCTAGAACGCTGACTGATAAGTGTTGCTGCTGCAGCGGCTGGGTTGAGAAGCCACTGCGCCCAGCTCCAAGCTTGCGAGAGTTTGCGAGCGGAGGGTTCCAGTTTCTGGTAAATTTCGTATGCTTGGTATGCCTGCCCAACTGTGACTTGATTGAGGGCGGGGGATAAGTTTTGCATCCAGCGATCTAAGTCGTCTAATGTTCCGCGAATTAGGGCGTAAGCTTGGGGAACATAAATATTGAGCAGGGGATAGTTCTGTTCGGGATAGTAGATGCCGGCGATGGCGGTGACAAGTTCCTGGCACCGCTGCCAAAAGGTTTGCCAGTCTTCCCATGCCGGTGGGTCGTTTTGTGAGGCTTTGAGGATTTCTTGGAGGGCGGTTTGCGCTTTAATTGCCGCCTGATCAGGTGCCGGCAGGGGGGCGGTACTGTCTGTAGGGGGTTCTATTTCTTTGCTGACTTCCGCTACCAGGGCTTCCACTTGGTCGATTGCCGGTCGAGTCCATTTGACCAGCAGCCAGCGCCAGCCAACTAATACGAGGGTGAATACGCCCCAGATCCAGTTAATGCCCCACTCGCTGATCTGCTGTCCGGCTGCTACCATCAGGAAGATGATGATGCTAGCGACGGGCAGTGCTAGCACGATCCATTGCCACAGTTTTAATCGCACCATTGTCTTTTGCTTGTTTTGGTTAGAGTTGTTATACTGATATTAGTGTTATAACACTTCTGTGATGGGTTTTCGCTCCCTATCTAAAGGGGGAGTAATTATGAAAGTTGTAATTGAAGAGATTGTGCGCCGCCTTCATCTTCTCCCTGAAGCAAAACTCCAGGAGGTGCTTGATTTTGTTGAAGTCCTAACCTTGCCTGGAGGAGGTTCAACCTCAAAACAGCGGGTATTGGAAAAGAATGCCTCCTTACAGGAGGATGAAGAGTTTGATGCGCTCCTTGATAGATTGGCTGATGAATTCGAGGCGTGTGTCGGCACCGACAAACCGTAGGGCTGGCGAGACGCCTGCCCTCCAAGGACATTGGGTGTATAATGGTAAAATGACTGCCAGGTTCATTTGCTCGTGTGAGATCAAGTTATCTATGACTGCGGTATCAAACGGAAACCCAGCGATTGTCCGCACAGAACGCGGATTCACGATCGCAGGAACGCGCATCACGCTATACGACGTGATGGATTACATTACTGCCAATTATCCGCCAAAGTTGATTCGCGAAAAGCTCGCTCTTACAGATGAGCAGGTTCATGCCGCTCTGTCTTATATTCAGGCACACCGGACTGAGGTGGAAGCTGAGTACCAGACTGTTCTGAAAACAGCAGAGGAAATTCGGCAGTATTGGGAAGCACGCAATCGCGAACGCTTTGCCCAGATCGAAGCGGCTCCACCCAAGCCCGGACAGGAGGCTCTACGAGCCAAACTTGAAGAGTGGAAAGCTAGGCTTAAGTCAAAATTATGATGTTATTATGATGTTTCTGATTGACCGGCGCAAAGTATTGCCGGTGTTGATAAGCGAGCGCCGTTTGATTTACTTT